>JBBQXI010000299.1:0-5333 GCA_038209805.1 Bacteroidales bacterium
GTACTTCTTTCTTTCGATATTAAAGTAAGAATTGGAAGTCTCTGTGCTGGATTCCTCCAAATTAATGTAAGGTAGTCAAGTAATAATTCGTAATAGGTAAATCTTGATGTCTGGAATGGTCTTTCATATGGAGCAATATGCAGAATTAAATTTAGAATATTGGGCCAATTTGAAATATTGCAGTTAGTTACTGCATGTTTCCCATCTTTGTGTATTGGTAGTTCGTACAAATTAAATTGTGATAATCCATCACCGTAATCAATATCTCTCTGATATTTTTCTGGGTCGTTTTCTGGCACAAATGTAAAACCAGCATAATGCTGCATTTCCAATTTCTCACTTTCCGAAATATGATAGATGGACTCTAAAACACCCTCTTTAACCTTCTCTATGCTGGGAACAATCGATAGACCATCATGTTTTAACCTATAAGCATAATAATCTCCATTTACTTTGAACACTTTTGGTGAAAAACTTGGATTATTAGACTCTTTATTATTATGCATACCGAACCTCCTCTCTCTTAAATTTTTCCAATGAATTAATGACTTCATCTTTTCTATAGAAGATTCTACCAGAAATTCGGTAAGAATCCAAATCTCCTTTTTCTTCCCACTTAATCATTGTTAGGACAGTTTTTACTTTAAGAAGTTGCATTGCTTCTTTTCTCGAAATGAATTCAGGTATTCGTTCTTTATTCATTTCAGCCAAAAGAACATTCGCTGTTTCCTTTGCGACTTCTTTAACTGCCTTTAGAAGGTCATCTGCAGTAATTTCTAGTTTAATAACTCCAGCATTACTAAGACTGGCAAAAGGATTACTTATCATATGTATAATTTAAAATGATGGTGCAATTAAATTATACTATACGAAACAAAATGGGGAAAATATTTGGCTGAAAGTTTACCCTATTTGATTATCTGCAATTTTATTCTCTTCCCAAATATGAAGTTTTATTCGGTCTTTGATGAATGTCTTCGGGGTTTGCAGATAAGGTTTCTTTTTTGCATCTTTTCTTTTAACATAGTCTGTAGCCTCTTCCAAAGTATAAAATCTTTCTCTTGAATATAATGATAAATAATGCATTGTTTCACTTATTTGAATGTATCTATTCGTCTTATTTAACGATGTGTCTAGATGCATATACAATTGGTCTAGCCTATTGATGGCATAGTAAACCCAATCCGTATCAATTGCCATTTTAAGTTTTTCTGCTTCAATAATAGCTTCATTTTTCAGTTTTTTATTCCGAATACAGATGTCTGAATTAATAATATTATTAAGTTGTCTTAATTGAGATTTCAGCCTGGGTTCAACCTCATTCTTTGTCGAAAAATAGAAGTGCAAGGAGATCAACTCTATAATCACTTTTTTTTCTTCATCAGATTTTGCATCAGTTAATAATTTTTTGATCTCCAGATTCGTTGAAAATAAATCTAAAAACGTTTGGACAGATTTATTATTCAAATTCTCATCTTGAATTTTTATTCTATCCAACTTTTTTAGCTGTTCAATTTCTTCTAATTTCTCAAATTCTTTAAACTTTTCTGACTCCGCTAAATTCTCGAATTGTTCGAATTGTTTTAAAATATCTAACTTCTTTGAATCGTCTAATTTCATTCTTTCATTAGAATCTTCATATAAAGAATCGATTGGAGAGAGAGTTATTCTTTGTAAAAAATTATTAGTAATAATTTCCATTAAATCGGATTTTTTATAATTTTATACTTGCCCAATGCTTCTTCAACATTTCAGCATGTTCTTCTTCATTCACTTTAATATAGCTGTAAAAAGCCTTTTCAGTTTTGTGTCCTGTTATTGCCATGATACTAATAGATGGAAATCCCGATTTGTATAAATTAGTAGCAAACGATCGTCTGGCTGTATGACTTGTAACCATCTGCCATTTTGCTTTTACTTCGGTTTTCCTTTCGCCACCTTCTGTCCTGCTTTTTGATACTCTACCTGAAAATTCGGCAATCCATTTATTGAATCTTTAATTGCTTACTTCATTGACCTTAATAATTAATCTTGTGTAAATATTATTCATAAGGTTGCAAAAATAGAATCTAGGGATGAATAAAAAAAGTTTTGCCTTAAAATGAATGAACACACAACACAAAAGAAAGCATTCTTAAAAATAAAAATTTCAATTTCTAATTGGCGTAAAATGATGGTGTACATAAATTGTTGTTAAGTCGGATGAATTGTTCATTTAAAATGAACAATGTAAAATAATGAACAAGTAGCTTTTTTTAATAAAATGCTTTTGTTTGAATATTTGAGTGTAAATGATTATTGCACTAATCAAAGACCTACTAAATATTTGGATAGAAGTGATTTAGTTAAGGTATTTCATCTTTTCCATTAATAATTAGCTATTTATATAGAGAAGACCCCCGGGGGAGTGTTTCCCCATTTGAAAATTTTTTCAATTGTACTATAGTACCATTATACGCCCATAATACAAATGATTTTGGATAATTCATACTACCGATCCGGGAATTATCCTTCCCCTAGATCACTCTAGGGGGTGTCATTTTAAAACCATATGGGAGTGTTTTCTCCTTTGATTATTTTTCTGAATCAGGGATAGCATGATCGTGCGCTCTCTAAACAAACAATTTCTGGCAACCCTCAGAATAGTGAAACAGAAATACCCCAGCGGTCATCCATTCCAGAAAAAATGTGACAGAAATGGCAAAGATAACCATACTGTTTATTTTAGGTTTTTTTGCGAAAACGGTCACTGTAGTCAAAAGGTAAGGCTGGTAGCTGTGGAATTTGTTTCAGGAAGAGCCAATCGATTTTTATCCGGAATATCGGTAGAGTGTTTTCCTATTCGAAAAAAAAGGTTCAGATTAAATTATGCTGAACCATCATCAAATATAAGCACGAAATAGTATTAAATTGCACTTTTCATCGCGGTATCGCTGATTTTTCAAAGACAAGAGTGTCAATTTTTAATATATAAACCACTGGGGGAGTATTTCCCCATTTGAAAAAATTATTACGCAAGAGGTAGTGCCCTCACGCGAGTGTAAAATGCACTAGTTACAGTTAAATTAAGTGATATAATTATCTGTAAATAGTGCATCAGTTCAATTTAGATCAGTTTACAGCTTTGACCAGGTTTGCATTTAGGAACAATTCTCTCTCGTGTTTTGGATACCATATTTTATTACCGACCTGTACATATCCAATTTTCCCTTCTGCTCTCCATTCTGCTAAAGTCCGTAGTGAAACTTTCCAATTCTTAATTAAATCGGCATTATCCCACATCTCATCAAGATCTCTGTTTCTTTTGATCTCAGTCAATTCATCACGAATAAATTGAACCTGTCCTATAAACTCCTTTTGCCAAAAATTTGGATCAGTATTCATATTACGCTTCATTTATTTTAATAGTTCTACTTGACATCAATGCTTCAGTAATTTCATCTTCGCGATAAAACCATGAAGTACCTAACTGGTAGGCAGGGATCGTTCGGTTAATTCTCATTGTTTGTAAGGTACTGTCTGAAATTCCTAGCATCTTTTTTACATCACGACTTCTTAGCCATTTTATAGACTCCTTATCATTTCTCAAATTCATTTCATTCATAAAAAAACTATTTATTATTTTGTTACTATACAATAATGTAACAATAAAAATTCATTTATCAAAACAAAATCAAGTAAATATGTTGATTATAGGAAAAAACAGGTATGAGGTAGTTTGTATCTATACTGTTGAAGGAGTATTCTCAGCAATTGGTCGACCGACCCGACAAGTTTACTTGGGGTCAACTATCTGAAGAATCTAAAAGTAAGATTGATGGATTCTACCTTTCTGGCAAATGAAGGATAACTTGCCTTCATAGCAAGACAGAATTTGATCTATCAGCTAAACACTCATCTCATAATCTTGATGAGAACCAACCAAGTGACTTACACAGAGCTTCCGCCATTTCTCTCAAATCCAAGAAAAAGTACAGAAATAATTTGTATTCAGCCTAGATGAAACTTCTAGGAAATGCTTGTTTTCTTTAAATCTTCACTAACAGTATTCTTACCTTTTAAGGTTGCTTCAAGTTGTTCCATATCTATAGAAATTTTCGTATCAACTACCTTGCTATATATTTGAGTTGTTTTTAGCGAAGTGTGCCCAAGCATTTTCGAAACAGTTTCAATCGGAACTCCATTTGTTAGCGTTACTGTTGTTGCGAAGGTATGTCGACCCAGATGCATGGTTACATGTTTTTCTATTTCGCACAATTCTGCTATTTCTGAGAGATAAGTGTTGAGTTTCTGATTACTTTTTGTTGGCAACAGCTTATTATCCAGCATACACTTGGGATCATTATTATACTTTTCAATGATTGTCATTGCCTGAGATAACAATGGAACACTTGCGCGAGTACCAGTTTTTTCTCGATAATAAATAATCCAATTCTTTCCGTCAATTCCCTTCGAAATACTTTCCCGAGTTAGTAATTTTAAATCTGAATAAGCCAGTCCGGTATAGCATACAAACATGAAGACATCACGTACCTCATCTAAGCGTTTAATCCTGAACACATGGGTTTTAATTCTTTCAAGTTCATCAGCAGTAAGATAACCCCGACTAACTTCTTTACTTGATGTTTTATGTTGAAAAAAAGGATCACGTTCTAAATATCCAATCAACATCGCGAAATGAATCACTTTCTTAAGCTGTTTGAGATGTTTCATTACAGTATTGTGGACAATCGAGTAATTGGTTTTCAAGTAAATCTCGAACCGCCTTATAAAAAGGAGATCTAATTTTGACAATGCAATATCATTACAGCTGTATTCTTGATTTAGGAAAAGTTTAAGCCTGTCAAGTGTTGTAGTATATTGATCAATTGTACTTCGCACATATTTTTGTCCCTCTTCCTGCTTGATCAACGAATTGTTCATTTCAAATACCTGCACCAAATAATATTTTTTCACATTTTTCCCAATCAGGTTATCTCTCAATACTGAAGCGGTAATTTCTTCACCTTTTTCGTTTAAAGAATTAAAATCACGATTCAGTCGATTCTGCAAGTTATCCAGATGGTCATTCAAAATTCTTGCTGATTCTGAGCGGCCTTTTGCTCGCTGTGTAGCAGAATCCCATTTTGAAACTTCAACTTTTCTATTAGTTGAAACTTCTGCACGTTCACCGTTTACTGTGATTCTAAGATAAATTGGAACTTCGCCAGCTTTATCTTCCTTACTTCTTTTCAGAGTGAATAAAATACTCAATTCGTAATTCATCCTAATTACTTTAGTTTGTTACTTAAATTTACCCAAAATCAAGAGAAAATAGAAGTGCAAAAGAGTGC
>JBBQXI010000300.1:0-5322 GCA_038209805.1 Bacteroidales bacterium
GAATAAATTTATAGTCGAAACTCACATTATGAGCTACAAAAATCTTTTCGTGAGTCATTTCAACAATTTTCCTGGCAACTTCATAAAACTTAGGCGAATTTCGAACCATCTCATTATCAATACCAGTGAGGCTAGTAATAAATCCTGGGATATAACATTCGGGATTTATCAAACTTGAAAATGAATCGGTTATTTCAAATCCGTTATGTATATAAATAGCAATCTCCGTGATTTTTCCTTTCGTAGCAGACTGTCCTGTTGTTTCTATATCAATTATTGCGTACAAAACCTATTTTTTTTGAAATGATATTGTTATAAATCAAATCCGATGTATTACTTTTATATTATAATCAAGAACGTTGTTCAACAATAGTATATTTTTTTTGTTTTACATCGAATAAATAACAGAATTTTTCAAATATTATTTTAAAAACAAAAAATCATTAATTATGAAAAAAACTCTACTACTATCATTGCTAATAGCATTTGTAGCTATAACAAATGCTCAGACAGTCGATAAAAAATGGGGAATTGGAGCTGGAATTGGAGCCTATGGCACTCTCAATAAATCGGGTGTTGGTTTCATGCCAGAGTTGTATTTAAGCCGTTATCTTAGCCCACGCCTCGACTTGATGCTTAGAGGTGACCTTGGATTATTTAATTCCAAATTAACAAACGATTTGGACATGGCAAATGGGTTTCTTGATCTGAGATTAAAATTAAATAACGAAGACAAAAAATTCCGTCCATATTTATTTGCAGGACCTGGAATATTAGCTGACAACGGAGAATCGGGATTAAACTTTAACATTGGTGCCGGTGATAAATATTACGTTAGTCCTGCCACTGCGTTATATATGGAGATTGGTTATGTGAATGGAATAGAAACTACTTCAGCTGGTAAAAAAACCAGAGATAACTTTTGGAAAGCTACTGTAGGCATCGAATTTGACTTCGGAAAAACTCCGGATTCTGACATGGATGGTGTTTCTGACAATAAGGATAAATGCCCGAATACTCCGGCTGGTGTTGCTGTTGATGCCAATGGTTGCCCAATTGATACCGATGGTGATGGCGTTGCTGATTACATTGACGATTGTCCAACAGTTGCCGGATTAACTTCGCTGAAAGGTTGTCCTGATTCTGACAAAGACGGCGTTGCTGATAAAGATGATGCTTGTCCTGATGTTGCTGGATTAGCAAGCTTAAAAGGATGTCCTGACACCGATGGTGATGGCGTTGCCGACAAAGATGACAAATGTCCAGATACTCCTAAAGGAGCCAAAGTTGATGCAAAAGGATGCCCAATTGACTCAGACGGTGATGGCGTTCCAGATTACATGGATAAATGCCCAACGGTACCAGGAGTAAAAGACAACGATGGTTGTCCAAAAGAAAAGACTGCTGAAGAAATTGAGGCTGAAAAAATGAAAGTTGAACCTGTTTATTTCGATTCAAATAAAGCAACTTTTACTGCTCAGGAAAAAGCAAAGGTTGACAAACTTGTAAGTTTATTGCAAGAAAACGCCAACTATAATGTAAAGATTACAGGTTATGCTGATGCTCTTGGAGCCGATGCTTACAATATGAATCTTTCGAAAAGCCGTGTAAGTGCAGTTGTTAAATCTATTCTTTCAAGTAAAAATAAAATTAAAAAGAATCGCATCGAATTACAGAAAGGATTAGGAGAAGCAAATCCAGCCGCAACAAATGACACTCCGGAAGGACGCGCATTGAACCGCAGAGTTGAATTTGAAGTAACTAAAAAATAATATACTTTTGATTCTAAGAAAAAATCCTTATCAGAACTGATAAGGATTTTTTTATGTACATTTGTAATATAACTGTTTAATAGTTTTTATCTTTAGAAACAAAAAAAAGGCTCAAAAACCGAATATTCACCAAAACAAATGAACATGAAAAAAGTACTTTTACTTTCATTATTTTTTGCTTTTACTACCCTATCTCAGGCTCAGACTGCCGACAAGAAATGGGGCATTGGAATAGGAGCAGGTGCATATGGAACAACTAACAATTCAGGAGTAGGGCTTAATCCCGAACTGTATTTAAGTAGATATGTCAGTACCCGATTTGATTTGATGCTTAAAGGTGATCTTGGCATGTTTAACTCCAAACTCTCAAGCGACCTTGACATGGCAACGGCATTCATTAACCTTAGACTAAAGCTTTCTGGTGAGAGCAAAAGTTTTCGTCCCTATATCTTTGCAGGACCGGGCTTTATGGCTGACAATTCAGAATCAGGATTAAATTTTGACTTAGGTATTGGGGCGAAATACTATGTAAGTCCAGCCACTGCTTTCTATCTGGAAGCTGGTTATATGAATGGAATAGAAACAACCACTGCCGGCAAGACCAATACAGACAACTTCTGGAAAGCTACTGCTGGAATCGAATTTGACTTTGGCAAAACTCCTGATGCTGACATGGATGGCGTTTCGGATAAAAAAGATAAATGCCCCAACACTCCAACAGGTGTTGCTGTTGATGCCAATGGATGCCCTATTGACTCGGATGGTGACGGAGTTGCTGATTACCTCGACGATTGTCCTACAGTTGCTGGATTAACTTCACTGAAAGGCTGCCCCGATAAAGATAAAGATGGTGTTGCCGATAAAGACGATGCTTGTCCCGATGTTGCCGGCATTGCCAGTCTAAAAGGCTGCCCCGATTCTGATGGTGATGGTATCGCAGACAAGGATGACAAGTGTGCAAATACCCCAAAAGGTTGGAAAGTTGACGCTTCTGGATGTCCACTTGATCAGGATAAAGATGGTGTTGCTGATTCTGAAGATGAATGCCCAACTATTGCCGGACCAAAAGAAAATAAAGGCTGTCCAGTAAAAGAACCAGAAAAGAAAAAAGAAATAACTTCCGATCAGATTGAAATTCAAAATATTAAAGTTGATGCCGTTCATTTCGTATCAGATAAAAGTTATCTGACCGATTTTTCGAAAGGAATACTTGGCAAACTGCTTAAAACTCTCAATGCAAACCCATCCTACGATGTAAATGTCTATGGATATGCCGACAGTCAGGGATCTGATGATTACAATATACAATTATCGAAAGATCGCATTGATACTGTGGTTAAATACCTTGAATCAAAAGGGATCGCCTCGTCGCGCATTATTCATCAAAAAGCGTTTGGCGAAGCTAAACCTGTTGCAAGTAACGATACTGAAGAAGGACGTCTGAGAAATCGCAGAGTCGAATTCGAAATATTTAAGATGAAATAGAATTGTAAAAGTTCTCATAAAAATCCTTTGAAAGCCCCGTCTATTTCGTTAGATGGGGCTTTTTTGTTAAGGAGCGTTCATTAATAAAGCCTGAATTTTCCATTCAGAAATCAAAACCAGAGAAAATAAATATCTTTGTCGCTCAAATTTCAAAGTACAAAAAATGTCGATCGAACTGATTATACGTGACCAAATTGTTGAAGCCATTGAAAAATGCTACCAGCAACAAATAGATTCAAGCCTGATTCAACTACAAAATACCCGGAAAGAGTTTGACGGTGATATCACGCTGGTGGTATTTCCATTTGTCCGGATGTCGAAAAAATCGCCCGAACTAACAGCTGCCGAAATTGGCGATTATCTTCAGCAAAATGTTAACGAAGTTGTGAAATACAACGTCGTTAAAGGCTTCCTGAATCTTGTAATTTCATCAGAATATTGGGTTTCGATACTTAATTCAGTTGGTTCAACAGCCAACTACGGAATTACCGAACCAACTGATTCATCGAAGTTGGTTATGGTCGAATATTCGTCGCCAAATACCAACAAACCGTTGCATTTAGGTCACATCCGCAACAATTTGCTCGGTTTTTCACTGAGCGAAATCATGAAAGCGAATGGCAATAAAGTGGTAAAAACCAACATTGTGAACGACCGCGGTATTCACATCTGTAAATCGATGTACGCCTGGAAAATTTGGGGCAACGGCGAAACTCCAGAAAACACAGGAATTAAAGGCGACCATTTGGTAGGCAACTACTACGTGAAATTCGATCAGAAATACAAAAAAGAAATTGCCAGGTTGATTGAAAAAGGCGAAACGAAAGAAAACGCCGAACAAAACGCCCCATCAATGCAAGGCGCTCGCGAAATGCTGTTGAAATGGGAAGCCAAAGACCCGGAAACTATTGAGCTTTGGAAAATAATGAACCAATGGGTTTACACCGGATTCGATGTGACTTACAAAGAACTTGGAGTTGATTTCGACAAAATATATTACGAATCGGAAACCTATCTGTACGGCAAAGATGAGGTCTTACGAGGATTGGCTGAGGGCGTTTTCTATCAAAAAGAAGATTCGTCAGTTTGGGCCGACCTGACTGCCGAAGGCTTGGATCAAAAGATTTTGCTGCGTAGCGATAGCACTTCGGTTTACATGACCCAGGACATTGGCACAGCGAAAGAACGCTTTCAGGATTATTCCATCGACAAAATGATTTATGTGGTTGGAAACTAGCAAAATTACCACTTTCAGGTTTTATCAATTCTGCTCGACAAATTAGGATTTGAATTCGGGAAAGGCCTGCATCATTTCTCCTACGGAATGGTAGAACTTCCGCAGGGAAAAATGAAATCGCGCGAAGGAACCGTAGTTGATGCCGACGATTTGGTTGCCGGAATGGTTGAAGTTTCGCGCAAAACATCAGAAGAATTGGGCAAACTGGAAGGCTATACTCCCGAACAGGCTGCCGAAACGTATAAAATGATTGCTTTGGGCGCACTCAAATATTTCATTTTGAAAGTCGATCCAAAGAAAAGCATGCTCTTCAATCCTGAAGAATCCATCGATTTTAACGGCAACACCGGCCCGTTCATTCAGTACACTTATGCTCGGATCCGTTCGGTATTACGTAAAGCTACCGACAGAGGTATCGCGATTAATCAAACCATTGATAGCAAATTGGAGATTGGCAAAAAAGAGCTCGAATTAATCAAAGCCATTGCTCAATTTCCGGTGGCCGTGAAAGAAGCTGGCGACAATTACAGCCCGGCTTTGATTGCTAATTACATTTACGAATTGGTCAAAGAATTCAACCAGTTCTACCACGAATTTCCGATTATCATCGAAGAAAATGCTGATGTACGCAACCTTCGTTTGGTGATTGCCGAAAATGTTGGCAAAATCATCAAAACCGGCATGAAACTGTTGGGAATTGATGTTCCGGAAAGCCGAGATCGCGGCCGTCTGCAAACCCTGGGTGGCCACGCTGGCGCACCTGGCGGGCATCAAGAGCGCGCTGCAGTATCCGCTGGCGATGGAACGTGCCACCTGGCAGGGCGAGCC
>JBBQXI010000301.1:0-5293 GCA_038209805.1 Bacteroidales bacterium
TGTGATCATGTTTAATTCATTAACGAAAGAACATATCCACGAAATTATTGATATTGAATTAAAGGGTTTGTATGAACGTGTTAACTCACTGAATTACAAATTAAAAATTTCAGCAGCAGCCAAAGATTTTATCGCCGACAAGGGATACGATGCTCAATTTGGAGCGAGGCCATTGAAACGGGCAATACAAAAATATCTGGAAGATGAAATGGCTGAAGTTATTATTAGAGCTTCAGTTGATGAAGGAGATACTATTTCGGTAGGTTTTGACAAGAAAACTGAAAAGATAAAAATCAAGATCTTATCTACACTTCAAAAAAAATAAAATAGGAATTTAATTAAAAACAGAAGACCAAGCTTAAGCTTGGTCTTCTGTTTTATTGAGGTACTTTAAAGCTAAAAGCGAAATATCATCAGCTTGATTACCCTGCCCTTCAAATATCATAATGCTTTTTACTAATCTTTCAACGGCCTCTTCTGCAGTTAAATCAGTTAGGTTCTGAATGTTTTTTTCCAATCGGTCGGTTCCGTAGTGTTTTTTGTTGCTATCTCTTGAATTAATTACCCCGTCAGTATAAAGGATCATCAAATCATTCATTCGAAGTTCGATACTACTGCTTTTATATTTCTTATCCTTATATATCCCAAGAGGTAATCCATGACTCTTTGATAGCGTTTGTAGAGTACCATCTTCATGCAGAATGTAAGGGAAATTATGTGCTGCATTACAGTAATCCAATAATCCAGTCCGGATGTCAAAAATTCCGAGAAAAAGGGTAACAAAATATTGATTCGAATTTCGGTCACTCAATTCGTTATTGACACGCCTGACAATATCTTTCGATGATAATATTTTAGCATGAGTCTTTATTAATGTGCTCGTAATTGCCATAAAAAGTGATGCTGGAATTCCTTTTCCGGAGACATCACCAATTGCTACTAACAAATGATTTTTATCTATAAAAAAATAATCATACAAATCTCCACCAATAGTCTCAGCTGGCTTTAGCATGGCATAAAGATCGATCTCTGGATATTCCAGAAATATTGGTTTTCCGGAAGGTACAATGTTTAATTGTATCTCTTGAGCCGATTTTAAATCTTTTTCAAATTTGATTTTATCACTCGCCGTTTTCTTTTGATCCTTTATAAGCAATCCATATTTTTCCTGCCAATCTTCCAAGCTCTTGACAAGCATCATAATTTCATTCTTCGATTCTTGTTCTTTATCCGGAGAAGAGGTAAACAGTTGAATTGCATGAGTAATTCGAACCAGTGGGTCGAGCATCTTTTTGAATACTACAATATTAACTAGAAATAATAGAAGAATTCCAAAAACTGAAACCACAATAATTTTTAGAAATATTTCGTGAAGTTCTTTAAACAGTTCTTGTTCAGGAATTACAATAATTACGCTCCATCCCGAATTGGTGATGGGGGCATGATAAAACCAGGCAGCCTGATTATTCAAATAATCAGAAATGCCAATACCAGCACCACTCCTACCCTGTTTGATTTCCGATTCGATTTCCTGACTATTAGCTTTAAAAATGGTTGAAGTTTTTTCAAAAATATTATGCTGAAGAATCCAGTCAGAACGTGGATGTGAAATGTAATTACCCAATTGATCCACAATAAAAATATAACCATTCTCTCCTAATCGAATTTTGGAGAGCATTTGTCTCATCGCATTTAACGAAATCTCACATGAAACAATCCCGGCAATCTGATTGCTTTCGGGATAATATATTGGTAATTTGTATGAAACAAATAAATGTGAAGTATCCGTTTTAGAATAAGATGGGCTAGTCCAAACTCCATTGCTCAATTTCGTGTTTCCAGATTTCAGATCGAGAATAAATTTATCATCGGCTAAACTATCTGGATTATAACTTTTCTGACCATGCTTACTGGAATAAAATCTCAAAAGACGTTTTGTGTCCTTTCCAATTAATTGAACATGAATACTTTCAATTGTTCGATTAGATTTAAGAACCTGCTGGAGAAAAAAATCCAGATCATTGTTCCTAAAATAATATAAGGCTTGGGCAGATACATTTCTTGCAATCTCTTCGGTTCCAACAGAAATCCTTGAAATCTTCGAAATGACCATATTACTCTGATTAACAGCTCCCTCTTCAATTTTTTTTATCAAAACCTCCTTACTGAAATAATAATTGATGTATACAATAGAGGCGATAATAACGATCGCGATGGTAGTTATACTAGAGTTTAAAAGAAAGGAGATCCCTCGTTGCTTCATTTTATCAGGAATTTTTGCTTACCTAATATAGTAAAATTTAGCCAATTATGGTTGATTAAAATCTAAAAAAAGTTAAAGATGGGACATTCTAAAGGCAATAAAAAAGGCCGATACAAATGTAATCGGCCTGAATTATATCGAATCTCAATCTTCTATGTATTCATCGCACCGCAAACATTGATAACTTGCCCGCTAACATACGATGAAAGGTCGGATGCCAAAAATAATGCAACTTTAGCAACCTCTTCAGGTGTGCCACCACGTTTCATCGGAATGTTTGATTCCCATTGTTTACGTGCATCTTCCGGAATTTTAGCTGTCATTTCGGTAATAATAAAACCCGGAGCAATTGCATTCGACCGAATTCCACGCGACCCTAATTCTTTCGCGATAGATTTGGTGAAACCAATAATTCCAGCTTTTGAAGCCGAATAGTTTGATTGTCCCGCATTTCCACTGACACCAACTACCGAGCTCATGTTAACTATTGAACCAGATTTTTGTTTTAGCATAATTTTCTGGGCCGCTTTTGTGAAATTGAAAACAGATTTCAGGTTCACATTAATTACTGCATCCCACTGATCTTCAGTCATACGCATCAGTAAAGTATCTTTGGTGATGCCTGCATTGTTCACCAATGCATCAATCGCACCAAAATCGGCAACAATTTCGCTCACTACCCGATCTGTATCTTCAAAATTAGCTGCATTTGAGGCATAGCCTTTGGCTTTTATGCCAAGTGCGGTCAATTCAGCT
The DNA here is from genome assembly GCA_038209805.1 of Bacteroidales bacterium. Classification (GTDB taxonomy): domain Bacteria; phylum Bacteroidota; class Bacteroidia; order Bacteroidales; family Prolixibacteraceae; genus Aquipluma. The sequence continues at coordinate 3,020 of JBBQXI010000301.1, forward strand.
TCTGTGTTTTTCATGTTTTCGTCTTCAAAAAGATCGGTGAAGGCAATGTTGCAACCTTCTTCAGCAAATTTGATGGCAATTGCTTTTCCAATGCCCCTGGATGCGCCAGTAATTATGGCAGTTTTTCCTTCAAGAAGTTTCATATTAAAGTATTTGATTTATGAATTTTCGAATTACGGGCAAAAGTAATAAAATATGACGAACTGTTTATTTTAAGGCTATTTTATCAGTCCTTTAAAACCTAATTGTATAAAATAAAATGGAACTTTTAACTGGTATTTTCGAAATCTCAATCGTTTATAATTAATAGAAATTAAAGTACTATTTTTGGCTGAACTCATATTTACATGGAAGCAACTTTTTAAATTGAACAATGTCAGATCATCTAAGCATTAAGGTTTATGTTTTTTATTACAAAAATGGTTCGATCCTTAAGACTGATCCAATCTATAAGCCTATTATGGCAGGAAATGCTATTTTATCTGAGAATAGAACTATGCCAGGTGATGACACCGGTGAAAATATTTCAGAAAAAAATCCATACTATAGCGAGCTGACAGGCATTTACTGGGTTTGGAAGAATACGAAACAAGATATAACCGGAAGTTGTCATTATCGGCGTTTCTTTACGGCTCAACCCGAACCATTTTTATACAAAGTCAAACGATTACTTTTCTATCCGGCAGGTTTATACAAAAAGCGACATGGACTAATATATACTAAAAATACTGACCTTTTTGTTCCGAAAATACTTAATAACCTGGAATTAAATGATATTTTAAATACATATGATGCCATTTTGCCTCAAGCCCGTAAATTAAAATACTCCGTCGAAACTCACTATAGGCGTTATCATGATATGAATGATTTGAATCTACTCGAATCAATTTTGACGGAAAAACATCCTGAATATCTGGAAGCTTTCCGCGAAGTACTTCTAAGTAAAAGATTATATGCCAACAACATGTTTATTCTGAAAGATGAACAATTTCAGGAATTTATGACTTGGTGGTTCGATCTGCTTTTTGAATTTGAAAGAAGAATTGATCTGAATAATTATACCGATTACCAGAGACGAATTCTAGGCTTTATGGCTGAACGTCTACTGACAGTTTGGTTTAAAAAAAAGCAACTGAATTGCATTGAATTGCCTGTTATCTATTTCAAGAAGTTCAAGTTTGAATAACGAAATGTAGCTAATCCCTTCAAATAGTGTATTTTTGCAACATTAAATTTTTGATTCATGCTCGATCAGTTAACCCTTTGCGCCATAGCGACTTCTCCCGGGATGGGAGCCATTGCCACGATACGTCTTTCAGGAGAAAAAGCTCTTGAAATTGCCGATTCGGTTTTTCAGTCACCCAAATCAGGAAAAAAGCTGGCAAATCAACAGCCCAATACTTTGCATTTTGGAAGCATTACCGACGGAGATGAACTGATCGATGAAGTTGTCGTTTCTATATTCCGGACACCACATTCGTTTACTGGTGAAAATGTGATTGAAGTAACCTGCCATGGTTCAGTTTATATTCAGCAACGTATTCTTCAATTGCTAATTACCAAAGGCGCACGGATGGCACTTCCAGGCGAATTTACCCAACGTGCTTTCCTGAATGGAAAAATGGATCTTTCGCAGGCCGAAGCTGTTGCCGATCTGATTGCATCAACCAACCGAGCTGCGCAGAAAGTGGCTATCAACCAAATGCGTGGCGGATTTTCATCTGAATTGGCCAGTTTGCGGGGCGAATTGCTACATTTCATTGCCATGATTGAACTGGAGCTCGATTTTAGCGAAGAAGATGTTGAGTTTGCTGACCGGCTTCAACTCAAAACGTTGGTTACTAAAATAGAAACAATCTTAAGGAAGTTAAAAGATTCGTTTCAATTGGGAAACGTGATCAAAAATGGCATTCCGGTTGCAATTGTTGGCGACACCAATGTTGGCAAGTCTACCCTACTTAATGCTTTACTGAATGAAGAAAAGGCCATTGTATCAGATATTCATGGAACCACACGCGATGTAATTGAAGATGTGGTAAATATTCACGGAACAGCATTTCGCTTTTTCGATACTGCCGGAATCCGGGAAACAACTGACAAAATTGAAAATCTAGGTATTGAGCGCAGCTATAGCAAACTGGATTTGGCAACTGTTGTCGTTCTGGTAGTTGATACTTTAAATGATTTTCAAGTTATTTCTGAACGTATTGTAAAAATAAGGAATAGAATTAGCGAACAGCATTTAATAATTGCCGCCAACAAAAGCGATATCGG
>JBBQXI010000302.1:0-5281 GCA_038209805.1 Bacteroidales bacterium
GGTTACTACCAATAAATTCCCATTTTGAGATGCTGTAACGAAAGTTGATATTTCAACAGTTATATCAGTACCATCTAAACGGGTCATCTTTTGTTCATAAACCTGCCTTTTCCAATAGCCTGATTCATTGATAATGCCAAGCAATCTTTTTTCGAGGATATTAAAAAAGTCTGGAGTTTTAAATTCTTTTGGAGATAATTGATAATGGATATCCCAGATATTTAATCCTATCGCATTCGATTGTTTAATTCCAGTAAGGTTTTCCAATGCGTTATTGCAACTGATTATTTTTCCGGTACTATTTCCGATTAAAATTCCTACTACTGAAAGCTCAATAATACTCTTATACTCTTCCGGGTGTAAAAATGCGATATTTTCTGAGGCAGTTCCTCTGCTTTCAGCAATCATGTCTTCAAAATCAATAACAGCTTTTCCTACTTTCTCTGAAGTTGGGTTACCCTTTTCCATATCAATCATTTAGACTTAGCTACGCCTGGTATCTAAATATAGACATCTTCTTTAATAAATTGCTTATTTATGGTCTTCACGTCGCAAAAAACACTAAGTTAATTACCCCTAATCAACTTCTTTTCCAGAATCTAAGCACAATTTAATCTAATGCTTTGCAAGTTAATGATTTTCTTTTGATTAATTAATATGGTAATATATAGTATTGGTATTTTTTTTCTTTTTTAGTCGTATTGTCAGGACTTATCTATTTTTATACTTTATGTTTCTTGGCGTTGTTTCTCCTGCTATTGTTTGGAAATAGCTATTCTCTTTCGAGCAGGTTGTAATTATTAATTGCCTTATAAAAAATAGAATTTGCCGAAAGAAAATAAGAGTGATTTATCCGGGAAAGAGAAAATCTGAAGAATTGGATTCAATTTTGAGTAAATTGTATAGCAGATTCTGTCTTTTGAAAATAAGAAAAGGAAATTTTTGTCGGTATTTTGAAATAGAAAAGGCTGTCCTCTGACAGCCTTTTCACCCGTTACGACGGGAAACTAACCTAAACCAACTAAACCTAATAAACCATAAGCTTATCAAAGTAACCAACTTTGTAGAAGCTACCTAAGTAACCATTAAAGCTGCACTTTGGTTTGCCAAGTGTATTATATTTTTAAATACTATTTGTCAAAAGAACATCTTCAGCTTACTGAACGGGTCAAAGGTATTAAAAAAAATAAGAAAGTACCAAATGTCCATTCATTGAAAGCTGAATATTTGATGATTTTTTATTTAGTTAACACATCTATTTTATCGGCTATTCGATAGGCAGGGCTTAACGTAAGTTATATGCAGGATTGTTAATTTTCCTGACTAATCGTTCCTGTTTTGTGATTTTTGAAATAGTTGAGAAGGGCAATCCCCAAAAAAATGTTTTCAACAATCTGATCTTAATAAAAACTTCCTTCTAAATTGGTTGGTATTTGTCAGGATAGCCGTATTTTGTGTATTATTTAATTCAGTTCGTATGCTTAGATCCCTTTTTGTTTGCTTTCTATTTTTACCTATTAGCTTGTGGGCTCAGACAGCTCCCAAGCGTGAATTTCGTGCGGTTTGGGTGGCAACGGTGAACAACATCGACTGGCCTTCAAAGCCTGGCCTTTCAACAGAACAACAAAAGAAGGAAGTCATTGATATTTTAAATATGCATTCCAAAAATGGAATGAACGCCATCATCATGCAAATCAGGCCTTCCGCCGATGCTTTTTATAAATCAGACCTTGAACCTTGGTCGAGGTATTTAACCGGCACGCAGGGTAAAGGGCCAAATCCATTTTACGATCCACTTCAATTTTGGATTGAAGAATGCCACAAACGAAACATGGAGTTTCATGCATGGTTGAATCCGTTCAGGGTAGCGCAAAATATAAATGATCCCTTGGGGGCGAACCACATTGCCTTTAAACATCCTGACTGGATTGTGAACTATGGTGGCAAATTATACTTTGATCCGGGATTGCCACAAACGCGAGAATTTGTTGTTAAAGTTGTTATTGACATTGTTTCGCGATATGATGTAGATGCTATCCATTTTGATGATTATTTTTATCCATATCCGCTGAAGGAAGATTTTCCGGACGAAAATTCATTTGCTCAGTTTAATCGGGGTTTCCTGGCCGATCAAAAAGCCAATTGGCGACGCGACAATGTGGATATTTTAATAAAAACTCTTTCAGAAAATATTAGAAGGACCAAACCTTGGGTGAAATTTGGTATCAGTCCGTTTGGCGTTTGGCGTAATAAAGCTGACGATCCGGAAGGGTCAGAAACTACTGCCGGAACAACCAACTACGATCAGTTATATGCCGACATCCTGAAGTGGCAGAAAAATGGGTGGATTGATTATTGTCTTCCTCAATTGTATTGGCAGGTTGGTCATCCGTCAGTCGATTTTCTGACGTTGAGCAAATGGTGGGCGGCACATGCTTATGGCAGGGCAATGTACATTGGTCAGGCAGTTTATAAACTTGAAGCCAATTCAACCGTTCCGGATTGGAAAGACCCGAATCAATTGGTTAAGCAAATACAGATTATTCGCCAGATTCCTCAGCTTGGTGGAAGCGCTTTCTACAGCAGCGTGCACTTTAAACGCGATTTGTTCGGTTTCGATCAAAGTCTTCGCGATAACTTGTACAAGTTTCCGGCTCTGGTTCCACAAATGCCTTGGATCGATAAAAAGGCGCCTGAGTCTCCAACGCATTTCAAAAAGAGAGGTCACAAGCTGAAGTGGAAGTCTTCAAAAACAGAAAATGAAATGGATAAAGCAGCCAATTATGTGGTTTATCTGAACCCTGTTGGGCAGCAATTTGATGTCAGGAATCCTGAAAATATTTTCACCATTACAAAGCATAAAAGCATAAAATTTAAGCAAAATTCCCGTAAATTACAGAGAAAATATGAAGTGCGCATTTCTGCTCTTGATCGGCTTCACAACGAAAGCGATATAAGTAATGTGAAAGTGCTTAAACTATAAAGTAGATCGGCTATGAATCCAAAAGTTGACTGTTTTTTTATTTATAATGATCAGTCGTCCAGCCAAAAACAAATTGATCAATGCCGGGATTCATTACTTGTGAATCAAATATATATTCTTGCTCCCGATCAGGTTCAATTAAATAACTGCGAGGTTGTGATTGTAGAAGAGAATGGCTCATGTTCAACAATCCGGTTGATTGCCAAATTGCTTCGGGCTGATTTCGCGTTGCTTGCTCTTGGCGATTCATCCATGGAAATAGGTTCAGGAGCTATCGAACGATTGTTGCAAGTAGCTGAATATACTGATGCCCCAATGGTTTATGCCGATTATATGGAATTGAAGGACGGCGCACTTTCGCCATTTCCTTTAATTGATTATCAGCTGGGTAGTTTACGCGACGATTTTAATTTTGGACCGGTTCGGTTTTTCAGATCAGAAGTTTTAAAAGCCTTCAGGTACGAAAACTATGAAACATTAAAATATGCCGGATGTTATGCACTTCGATTACGTGCTAGCCGAATGGGAGAGCTGGTTCATGTTCCTGAATACTTGTTTACAAAAGTCGAAACAGATACCCGTTCATCGGGCGAAAAGCAATTTGACTATGTAAAAGCAGTTGCTCGCGAACGCCAACTGGAGATGGAGCAGGTTTGCACCTCTCATTTAAGAGAAATTGGGGCTCTGTTGCTTGCCCCATTCCCAGAGACTATTTTTTCTGAAAATTTTGAAACCGAAGCTACTGTCGTAATCCCTGTTCGTAACAGAGTAAAAACAATACGCGATGCAATTGTTTCAGTGCTTATTCAAAAAACATCTTTCCGTTTTAACTTGATTGCTGTCGATAATTATTCGACTGATGGAACTTCAGAAATATTACATGAATATTCTGTACAGGGAAAGCTTACACATCTTATTCCTGAGCGAAAAGATTTGGGAATTGGTGGTTGCTGGAACGAAGCTGTATTTCACCCCGCTTGTGGAAAATTTATAGTCCAACTCGATAGCGATGATTTGTACCTCGACGAAAATACACTTCAAATCATGGTCGATAAGTTTTACGAAGATAATTGTGCGATGGTGATTGGTAGCTACCGGATGACCAATTTTAATCTCGAAGAAATTCCACCAGGTGTAATTGATCACCGCGAATGGACCGACGATAATGGGCCGAATAATGCGCTGCGAATCAATGGACTTGGCGCACCCCGGGCTTTTTATACACCTATACTGCGCGAAATTCGTGTTCCCAATACGAGTTACGGCGAAGATTATGCGCTTGGATTGGCCATTTCAGGAAAATATAAAATCGGAAGGATTTATCAACCTGTTTATTTGTGCCGGAGGTGGGACGATAATACTGATGCTTCGCTGGATGTGGCAAAAATGAATACCCATAATTTGTATAAGGATCGCTTGCGTACGTTTGAACTTCAGGCTCGTATACAGCGAAACAAAAAATCAGATCCGGGTAAAGACTGGTTCGATGGAAGATAATTGTGCCCGACCATAGATTAAATCCAGAGTTTGGGCATTTCTTTTAATTTGCAGCCGAATATTTGATTTTATCTTTTCGATCCAGCGATCGATTTTCTTTTCTTGTTAGTTCATTGGCAACTTGTGCAATCATTCGGTCGAAATCGTTTTGAGTGATGTTTCTTTCCTTACGTTCCGGAAACATTTTATGAAACGGAAATTTATAGTTTAGTTTAAATTCCAACTGATAAAACCGATTGAGGCCTTGTCCATTCGAAGCCAATTCAGGAACAGTTAATTCAAAAGGGGTTTGAGTGGCAGAGTTCCAGCCTGGCACCAGCCATGGTTTCAGACAGGGATAAACCTGAAGCTGACGTTGTAACAATACTTTACTGCTAGGCAGTTTTTTGTCGCGAGTCCACCAAACATCACGAACAGCTTCCATCGCCAGATAAGTTTCAGCTTCATTCGAAACCGCGTCCAAATCTTTCAGGTATTTATTAATTATTTGCGTTACAGCCTGTTCGTATGGCAATTCGCTTTGTAAAGCCTGAATTCCTATAGTGGCACCTAGTAAATTGGAAAAGGGATCTTCAATCGAAAAGCTTGAATATCGTTCAGGTACAAACGGAATACTCGAAGCTCCAAACCATGTGGCAATCTCATGCCACACTGATAAATCGTAGGCAATCTTTCCGGCAAGATTAATGAGATCCAGGTTATTCAAGTTTGATGGAATAGAGACATTCAGTGTTTTTTCACCTCCCTCACGACCCAGAACAATAGACAAGCTTCCTTTCTTTTTGTTTTCAAGAATCTGAG
>JBBQXI010000303.1:0-5270 GCA_038209805.1 Bacteroidales bacterium
AACAATAAATGGCATAGAAAACCTTCCGACTTCCGGGCGGTTCATATTCGCTTCCAATCATCCGTTGGGTGGATTCGACGCGTTGCTAATTTTATGCAACATTGACCGTTTAATGGGAGAAACAGTAACGTTGGTTAATGATGTACTGATGAGCATCCCACAATTGACTCCAATTTTCGTTCCTCTAAATAAACATGGCGGCCTCAGCAAAGATGTGATCAAACAAATTCATGAGGCATATGCTTCTGACAAACAAATATTGATTTTCCCTTCCGGATTTGCATCAAGGCGAATCAAAGGAACAGTTCAGGATTTCGAATGGAAAAAGCATTTCATTGCCAAATCAATAGAATACCAGCGAGATGTCATCCCAATTCATGTAAGTGGTCGAAATTCTGGTTTCTTTTACTCTCTGGCTAATTTCAGAACCTTTTTCAAAATGAAATGGAACCTCGAAATGTTTTACCTGGCTGATGAGACTTTTGGACACAAAAACCAGAAATTTACCATCACTTTTGGCAAGCCAATACCCTATACTCATTTCGATAAAAGTAAAACTTCAGACCAATGGGCCGCTGAAGTCAGAGACATTGTGTACAAATTACCAAATCAATAGTATAGCCAACATTAATCAAAGGAAAAAATCATTTCTTATAGATTTTTTTTAGTTTTGTAGCTCTAAAATTCAGACAGAATCAGTATGAAGGATATCATTGCACCAGTGTCAAAAGAAGCTCTATTGGCAGAACTGACACCGGACAAGTTAATGCGAAAAACGAACAAAGCCGACAACGAAATATACATTGTTACCTTTCAGGATTCGCCTAACGTGATGCGGGAAATCGGACGTGTTAGGGAAATCACATTTCGGGACGCAGGAGGTGGAACTGGAGAGGATCTTGACATTGACGAATACGATACTTGCAGCGATCCTTATAAACAACTAATCGTTTGGGATCCTCAGGCGTTGGAAATAATAGGTGGTTACCGTTACATCTTGTGTAAAGATGTTCCTTTAGATAAAAACGGAGTTGTACAACTTGCTACCACTCATCTATTCAATTTCTCCGACAAATTTATCAAAGAATACCTTCCTTATACACTTGAATTGGGTCGTTCTTTTGTTCAGCCTCATTACCAGTCGAGCAAGGCCGGTGCGAAAGCTTTGTTTGCACTCGATAATTTATGGGATGGATTGGGCGCTCTCATTGTTGATCATCCGGAAATCAAATATTTCTTCGGTAAAGTGACTATGTACACCCACTTCCACACCAAAGCCCGTAACCTGATCATGTATTTCTTCATGAAATACTTCAATGACAACGAGAATCTGGTAACTCCAATTCACCCGTTGGATTTAGGAATAGATATTATAGAGATGGAAAGAGTATTCGATGGTGGATCTTACAAAGAAGACTACAAAATACTTTCGCAAAAAGTACGCGAATTTGGAGAGAATATACCACCGTTAATAAATTCGTACATGAACCTGAGTCCTTCGATGAAAACTTTTGGGACTGTGATTAATGACACGTTTGGTGATGTTGAGGAAACTGGAATTATCCTGACGATCTCCGATATATACGAAGCAAAAACAGATCGGCACATCGAAACTTATTTGCGCACCAAAGAAACCAACGATTGGCCTTTACCTGAATAACACAACGATGTCATATTATAGCGAACACGAAAAATTCCATGTTGCAGTTGACTCAATCATTTTCGGATACGACGAAGAAGGACGCGAGTTAAAAGTGCTCCTGCTGAAAAGAAATTTTCAGCCGGCAAAAGGAGAATGGTCGCTAATGGGTGGATTTTTGAAAAGCAACGAAGGCGTTGACGAGGCCGCCAAGCGAATACTAAACCAACTTACCGGTCTTTCGAATGTATACATGGAACAGCTTTATTCGTTCGGTGAACTCAATCGCGATCCGGGAGCGCGCATCATTTCAATTGCTTATTTCGCTCTTATAAAAATTAATGCCTCCGACCTTGAGCTGGTGAAAACTCATGGAGCCACCTGGATTCCAATTTCTGCCATGCCACAGTTAATTTTTGACCATTCGGCCATGGTTGAACGGGCTCTTAAAAAATTACAAGTTAGAGCAAGAACTCAGCCTATTGGGTTTGAGCTGCTTCCCGATAAATTTACGATTCCGCAACTTCAGGGTTTATACGAAGCCATATACAGCAAATCACTCGACAAACGCAATTTTCGCCGGAAGCTTTTAGCCATGGATTTACTGGAAAAACTGGAAGAGAAAGAAAAAGAATCGTCACGCAAAGGAGCCTGGTACTATCGCTTCGATGCCAATAAATACCAAGATTTATTGAAACGTGGATTTAATTTTGAGTTGTAAAAGTCACAATAGAATAGACTTTAGATACTTGATTCAATAAAAACCTATCTACAATATTTAAAAATGAACATATAGAAAAGCCGCTTCTGAATTACTTCTGAAACGGCTTTTGTATTTATGTTTTGGTTTTATTTTTTTCGGATATAAATCTGAATCGGAACGCCTGAGAAATTAAAGTTCTCACGAATCTTATTTTCCAGATATCGGCGGTAGGCTTCTTTCACGTATTGCGGAAGGTTTGCAAAAAATGCGAAACTCGGTGTTTGACTTGGTAGCTGAGTTACATATTTTATCTTCACAAACTTTCCCTTGATTGATGGTGGCGGATAATCCTCGATGGCCTTCAGCATCACTTCGTTTAATTCAGAAGTTTTAATCTTTTTACTGCGATTTTCAAATACTTCAACCGACGTCTCCAACGCTTTCAGTATGCGTTGTTTGGTTAAAGCCGATATGAACATGATTGGAACATCAACAAACGGAGCAATTCTTTCCTTAATCTGTTTCGTAAACTCGTTGGTACTCGCATTGTCTTTTTCAATCAAATCCCATTTGTTTACAAGAATAACCAACCCTTTTTTGTTACGGTCAATCAAATGAAAGATAGAAACATCCTGAGCTTCCATACCACGGGTCGCATCAATAATTAAAATACAAACGTCAGAGTCTTCAATGGCTCGAATGGAGCGCATGGTTGAATAAAATTCAACATCTTCCTTCACTTTAGTGCGCTTACGCAAACCGGCAGTATCAATCAGGTAAAAGTCGTGTCCGAACTGATTGTATCGGGTATGGATGGCATCGCGGGTTGTTCCGGCAATATCGGTAACCATGTTGCGGTCAACGCCAATCAAGGCATTAATGAACGATGATTTGCCCACATTTGGTCGACCTATAATGGCAAAACGCGGAACGTTTTCTTCAATTTCTTCCGGATCATCTTTCGGAAATGTTTCAACAATTGCATCAAGTAACTCGCCGGTTCCACTGCCAGTCATCGACGAAATGCAATACAATTCGCCAAGTCCGAGTGAATAAAACTCATGCGAATCAATGATTCTTGCATTGTTATCGACCTTATTTACGGCAATAAATACGTTTTTCTTCGACCGGCGCAAAACAGCAGCCACTTCTTCGTCCATGTCGGTTACTCCGTTCTCAACATCAACCACGAACAAAATCGCATCGGATTCTTCGATGGCCAACATCACCTGTTTGCGGATCTCGCCTTCAAAAATATCTTCTGAATTTACGGCATAACCACCGGTGTCGATGATCGAAAAATCGATCCCGTTCCAAACACCTTTTCCATATTGACGGTCGCGTGTTACTCCTGCTGATTCGTCAACTATGGCTTTTCTTGATTCGGTCATCCGGTTGAAAAGGGTTGATTTCCCTACGTTTGGCCGACCTACAATTGCAATAATATTACTCATTTTTGTCTCCTATGTCCTAAAGAAAGGACTCTATCAATTATTTTTTCTGCTTTATTCTAACTGTTGATCGATGAATAAATCTGCATGGATCAACATTTTTACATTACGGCGCATATAAATTTTGTGTTTCAATCAAAATATGTAGATGCGCCTTGTTCTCGTTGCTTATTCATTTATATCCGTCCCATAAATGGGACGGCAAAGGATAATGCTTTGTGGATACTATTTTCAAATCAATTCAACTCCAAATTTCCTTTTTCCCTTTTCCCTTTTCTCTTTCCTAATATCTTATTCCATGTCGTATCCAAAGCCACCCAACGCAAGGTCTTTGTCGCGCCAGTCTTTGTTTACCTTCACAAATAACTGAAGGAAAACTTTTTTCTGAAAAAACTCTTCCATATCCAGACGGGCTTCCATTCCTACTCGTTTGAGTGCCTGTCCCTGATGTCCAATGATGATTCCTTTCTGACTGTCGCGAGCCACATGAATCACACACATCAGGTTCAGAATTTTATCTTCTTCCTTAAATTGCTCCACTTCAACTTCTACCGAATAAGGAACTTCTTTATCGTAAAACAAAAGAATCTTTTCGCGGATAATTTCACTTACAAAAAAACGTTCGTTCCGGTCGGTCATTTCGTCTTTCGGGAAATAAGCAGGACCTTCAGGAAGTAATTCGAGAATACGGTCGAATATTGGGGCGGTATTGAATTTCTCAGTTGCTGAAATGGCATACACATCGGCCAATGGAAGTTTTTCACGCCAGTAATTGTACAATTCCATCACCTTTTCCTGAGTTGATAGGTCGATTTTGTTGATCAGCACAATGACAGCAGCTTCGGAGCTTTTAATGCGTTCAACATATTCTTCATTCTTTCCGGGCGATTCAACCACATCAGTCACATAAAGGATGATGTCGGCATCAATCAGCGCGGTATTCACAAATTTCATCATGGTTTCCTGAAGTTTGTAGTTCGGCTTCAGGATTCCGGGAGTGTCGGAATAAACTATCTGAAAATCTTCCCCATTTACGATTCCTTTAATACGGTGACGAGTGGTTTGCATTTTCGAGGTAATGATCGACAAACGCTCGCCCACCAGCACGTTCATGATGGTCGATTTCCCGACGTTGGGGTTTCCGATAATGTTTACAAATCCGGATTTATGTGCCATTTATGTCTGAATGAAGGTTTTAAAAAATCTGCGCAAAGATAATCAATTAATCCTTTAAACAGCTAAACCCATATTTCCAGCTTTCGGAATTAACAATGGAACAAATATTGACCTTTTGGGGTACCGGTTGATTTGTTCGCTTTTAGTTTTCTAAAATTCCCTTTAGGTTATTCAGACCATTTTGCAAATCAGGAGCAAGCATTTTTTCCATATCAGTGAATAGCAACATCAGATTCATCGGATATTTCATTGTTCCACGAAAGCACCATTTTACTTTCGTTGAATTTTCTGAAGCTGATTC
>JBBQXI010000304.1:0-5268 GCA_038209805.1 Bacteroidales bacterium
AATTGGAATTGAGCCAGTTGCACAAACATATAACGGCACCGAGGCTGCCAAAACAACCAATATTTCAACAAAACCGTATCCTTTAAACATACTAAAAAAACCATCAGGCAATAAAACCGAAATCAATGTGGCAGCTAGAAATCCAATAATCAACCATTTGGAAATATCCTGAAGCAGTTCGACAAATGCATAATTAGCAGCCTTAATCAACGAATGAGTTTCTTCTTTAGGAGGCGTGCGGCAACCACACGAATCATCGTCACATACTACTGATGGTTTCTTTGAATTTGGAATATCCATTTTCAGGCCAGCAAACATCGGATTGACAATTGGTTTGGGTGCAGGTTTTTCTTTTATGAGCAAATTAGTCAAAGCACCGCCCATAATTCCGGTAGTGAATGCGACCAAAGGGCGTAAAATAGCAAATGGCCATCCCAACATGGAATAGGTTGCAAATATTGAATCGACACCCGTTTGTGGAGTTGAAATCAGGAAAGAATTGGTTGCTCCTTTTGAAGCGCCATTTTTATAAAATGAAATAGCTGTCGGAATTACTCCACAAGAGCACAATGGAAGTGGAACACCAAGCAATGAAGCATTTACAGTAGATTTAAAGTCGGGTCTGCCCAAATATTTATCGATGTGCTTCTGTGGAAAATAAACTTTCAGTAATCCGGCAAAGACCAATCCAAAAAGCAACCATGGCGCCATTTCTTTAAACAAATAGGCCAATTCAGAAAAATATTTGATTACAAAATCCATCATGTCATTCCTTTCGCTTTAATTCCCCATTCAGAATACCTTAACGCTCTAGCGCCAAAGGTAACACAAAATAATACATACAACTATCTGCATATATTAAGTTTGCATGAAGGCTACCGTCGTTTAAACAAACTTGTGGTGCATTAATATCAGCATTATTCAAATGAGGTGAGATCATCTCTAAAATATTTAAAAATTCAAGTCTCATAAACAAATAGAGGCCACCCTTGTAGGCAGCCTCGCTTTAATAATATCTTGAATAGATTATTTAAGCGCTTGTTCACAAGCTGCTTTTAGCTGTTTGGCTGGTCCGTTATTCGCATCGTAACTCAATGCTTTTTCAATTAGTGGCATCGATTTTTCAAATTCGGTTTTGGCATCTTGAATTGCAGTTTTATAAGCATCATCAGATGCCTTTAATTTGCCAGCAGTTACATCAGCGTTGGCTTTTGTTATAAGTTTACCACCTTTTGAATAAACGGCCGATGCTTCTCTGGCATAGTAATTAGCCAATCTGGCTTTTAACGTTGCATTATTCGGATCAACCTCGTAAGCAGATTCTAGAGATTTCAAATTACCTTCCATATCCTTCATTGCAGTATATACATCGGCTTTAAACATATAGGCAGTTGATTTCTTGTAATTCATCGAAATCGCCTGATCGAAATATTTCAAAGATTTCTCATAATCTTTCGCTTTTAATGCACAATATCCCATATTAATAATCATCGAAGAATCGGCAATTGGTTGGTCTCCCCATTTAGCCATAGCTTTTTCATAAGCATCTAATGCTTTGGGATAATCCTTACTTCTTATTGCTGCATTACCCTCGTTTTTAAAATCTGCAAACGACTTCTCAACCTCCTGTGCGTTTACAGCTAGTGCGACAACGAACAAAACAAAAACAAACAAAATACGCTTCATAATCAGAAATTTTAAGTTATTATATTTAGTTAAATTATTTCATGTAAATCGTAAACAGAATTCAAAAATAGCATTTACAGTGGATAAACCTAATTTTTTAACAACTTTTAGAAAATCAAAAGCGAATTCAAATCGACAAAAACATTATGTAATTAATAAAAAAGTTACGGATTAAACATGTCAGGAGTGAAATATCCCAGTATATTTTGAGCCATCTGAAAGCCCGATTTTGCCTCCGAATTATTCGGTTCAAGTTCTAAAACCGATGAAAAATCATTCATTGCATCACCCCACTTTTGCATTTTATAATGGATACGACCACGAAGCTGAAGTGCCGATACGTCAGTTGAATCTAACCGAATATGCTCATTTAATATTTCTAATGACCTGGACAATTCATTTTGCTCGACCATTAATTTTAGTTCAGTAATATCCATTCTTTTTCCCATTTTCTTTTGGCTAGTCGGCTCGTGAAACCGAAAACACACCATTAATACTGCGTAGTTTATTCATCAAAAAATCCAAATGCTCCAGTCCATTAACAAATACCCTTAAAGTTCCATCGAAATCGCCATTGCTGTTTTCGATATTTATCGATCGCATCTGCACACCAATGTCTTTCGAAATAACGTGAGATATTTGGGCAACAATTCCAATTTCATCGGTTCCGGCAATTCGAATAGTTGCCTGAAACGACGTTTTCTTTTTAGTGTCCTGCCACTTAGCTTTGATTACGCGATAAGGATAACGTTCGATCATTTGAGGTGCATTGGGGCAACTTTCGCGGTGTATTTTAATACCTTCGGAAATGGTCACAAAACCAAAAATATCGTCACCAAAAATCGGGTTACAGCAAGGAGCCAGCTTATAAATTACATTCTTAATGTTGTTATCAATTACCAAATAATCGTCGCCACCCGAAAATTCAAGCTCCTGAACCTTCTCCTTTGGCAACATTTCTGTAACCATTTGTTTTGCCGATTCTTCCTTCTTCTCAACCAGAATATCTTTTATTTCAAGGGTATCGATTTTTCCGATCGAAACATTGTAATACAAATCCTGAGCAAGCTTAAACTTGTAATGTTTCAGAAGCTTACGAATACTGTCATCGTTATATTCAATTTTCCAATTCTTTACTTTTCGCAGTACTATTTCCTTTCCATTCTCAGCTTCACGCTTAACTTCCTCGTTTAAACTAGCTTTGATTCGATTTTTGGCTTTCGTAGTCACAACAAAATCGAGCCAGTCCATTTTGGGCCGCTGATGGTTCGCGGTATCTACTGATATCTGATCCCCATTATGAAGCTTATGACGAAGCGTAACATTCTTTCCGTTCACCTTGCCACCTATGCAACGATCGCCTACCTTGGAATGAACTTCGTAGGCAAAATCGAGTAAAGTGGCTCCCGCCGAAAGTTTTCGCAAATCACCCTTGGGTGTAAAAACGAAAATTTCGTCGGCATAAACATTCATCTTGAAATCGTCGATGAAATCAACCATATTCAGATCCGGATTTTCCAAAATCTCGCGAACATTCGCTAACCAACTTTCCATTTCAGAAGTTCCAGAACCTCCTTTGTATTTCCAATGGGCAGCCAATCCTTTTTCGGCAATTTCGTCCATTCTACGGGTACGGATCTGAATTTCGACCCATTTCCCATGAGGCCCGAGAACAGTGGCATGCAACGACTCATAACCATTCGATTTTGGAATTGTAATCCAATCGCGCATACGTTTTGGATTCGACTGGTATTCTTCGGTAACAATGGAGTAAACCTGCCAGCAATCCGACTTTTCGTTAGCTAACTCGGCATTCAGTATAACCCGAATGGCAAATAAATCCATCACTTCATCAAATTCAACCTTTTGAGCTTGCATTTTGCGCCAAATGGAATTGATTGATTTTGTGCGCGCTTTCATATCGAAAGAAAATCCACGTGCATTCAGTTTTTCCTCAATCGGCTTTACAAATTCAGCTACGAAATTCGCCCGTTCACGATCGGTTTCCTGCAACCGAAGCGAAACCGCATCGTATGCTTCCGGATTTTGATATTTCAGGCACAAATCCAACAATTCGGAATTGATGTAATATAAACCCAGACGGTGCGCCAGAGGAGCATACAGAAATGAAGTTTCAATGGATATTTTTATTCTGACTGGTTCCGGATGAGCATCCAGGTGTCTCATAACTTGCAAGCGATCCGCAATTTTCACGAGTATTACGCGAACATCGCCAGCCATGGCAAGCATCAGTTTACGATAGTTTTCCGAATGCAACTCAACAGTATCGGTACCCATAGCATTGATCTTGGCCATTCCTTCCAGAATTGTGGTTACCGACCTGCCAAACCTTGGTTCAACCAATTGGGTTGTTGATTCCTGATAATAGACATTGTGAAGCAGGGCTGCTATCACAGAATCGACACCCAGGCTAACTTCCTGAACAACAACTTTAGCCACATCAATGGAGTGAATAACAATATTCTCACCTGAGTCCCAGCATTTCTCGCCAAATACCTCGCAAACCATTAAATACGCATCATGAATTTTGGGATGTTCCTTCTCAGGAATACTTGCCTTGCATATTTCAATAAAGCCAGCGAATGCTTTTTCAATTGCTTCCTTCATATAATATCACCATTTTGAATTGTAACGAATATCTAACAAAAAAGGCTACCGAATGGCAGCCTTTTCACAAAATATATTTTGAAAAAATTTAAACTGCCGCATTGGGATCAACAAAAACACGCTGTCCTAATTCACGATCCATCATAAAAATACCATTCCCTTGACCATTGATGAGCTTTAATGTTGCCAGAATTTTTTCCACATTAGCTTCTTCCTCAACCTGCTCATCGACAAACCACTAAAAAAAGCTCTGCGAGGCGTGGTCGCTGGCCGCAATAGCTACGTTCATCAAATTATTAATCAAATCGGTCACATGATTCTCGTGAGCCAAGGTCTTTTCGTAGACATCAACAATGCCGTCAAAATCAACAGGAACCTGATCGATTGCTTTTAAAACAACTCTTCCTCCGCGGTCCGTCACATAGTTAAAGAATTTTAAGGCATGTGCAGCTTCTTCCTGATATTGCACTTTCATCCAGTTGGCAAAACCTGAAAGTCCCATATTTTCAAAATAAGCAGCCATCGACAAATACATAAATGCAGAATATGATTCAGCATTGATCTGTTCATTCAGTGCGTCCAAAACTTCCTTCTTAATCATAGCCTTTTGTTTTTCAATTTTGAATAAAAGTACAAAAAATTAAACTCTCTCCCACCCGATTCTGAAATACGAATACAATAAAAATGTTAAATATTCAGAAAGAGTTAACAATCACGCATTAAAATCGAGATTGAACTTTTGCTTTAATTCGAATAATTCAGGATTCTTTTGTATGAGTATTTGTAACTTCTCCGAATCGTTGAAGTGAGTACGCTCCGATTCAATCTTTTCAATACTGGTAGTAAGTTCTATTCCTGAATTCCGAAGTTCCTTCCTCAGAAAGCTGATTAGCTCTGGTTTAATTTGCCTGACATCTTCCTCCTGAACGGAGTTCCCGATTTTAAGCAATAGTT
>JBBQXI010000305.1:0-5259 GCA_038209805.1 Bacteroidales bacterium
TGAACTCAATTTGCAACGTGAAATAGGACAAAATACATTTGATCAAACTAAAGATCAGGCAAAAGAGATCTGGAACAATGAGTTTGACCGGGTCAAAGTGGAAGGCGGAACCGTTGATCAATTTCGCACCTTTTACACGGCTCTGTACCGAACAATGCTTTTCCCCCGGAAGTTTTATGAGATTGACGCAAACAACAACATTGTTCATTACAGTCCATTTAACGGGAAAATCCTTCCGGGTTATTTATTTACCGATAATGGCTTTTGGGATACATTTCGTGCCGTATTTCCTTTTTTTACGCTGATGCATCCAACTTTGGATTCGCAGATTATGGAAGGTTTGGCGAATACCTACACCGAAAGTGGATGGCTTCCGGAATGGGCAAGTCCCGGTCATCGAAATTGCATGATCGGATCAAACTCAGCGGTGAATATTGCGGATGCTTATCTCAAGGGAATTCGTGGTTTTGATATTAGAATTCTTTATGATGCCATTCTGAAAAACACAGAAAATGAAGGTCCATTGCGATCCGTTGGTCGCTATGGCGCAAAATATTATAACAATTTGGGTTATATTCCCTATAATGTTGGTATTAACGAAAATGTTGCCCGAACACTGGAATATTCATACGACGACTGGTGTATATGGAAACTGGCTCAATCGCTTGGCCGTCCGCAGGAAGAAATTGACCGTTTTGCCAAACGCGCGTTAAACTATCAGAATGTTTTTGATCAATCAGTCAATTTTATGCGTGGACGAAATGAAGATGGAACTTTTCAATCTCCTTTCCGACCCGATAAATGGGGAGATGCTTTTACCGAAGGTTCCAGCTGGCATTACACCTGGTGCGTTTTTCACGATCCTCAAGGTTTAGCTAATCTGATGGGAGGACGGGAAAAGATGGCTCAACGATTGGATGAAGTGTTCACCACACCACCAACATTTGATTGCTCCTATTACAAAAAACAAATCCATGAAATAACGGAAATGATCATTGGGAATATGGGTCAGTATGCTCATGGAAATCAGCCAATTCAGCACGCCATTTATCTTTACAATTATCTGGGGCAGCCCTGGAAAGCGCAACATCGTGTTCGGCAGGTAATGGATAAATTATACAATCCAAACCCGGACGGACTTTGCGGTGACGAAGACAATGGCCAAACTTCAGCCTGGTACGTTTTCTCGGCCATGGGATTCTATCCGGTGGCTCCCGGAACAGGAGAGTATGCTTTGGGATCGCCATTATTCAGGAAAATAACTTTGACTCTTGAAAACGGAAATAAAGTTGAAATTTCTGCGCCAGATAACTGTGCTGGAAATGTATATGTCAGTAAAGTCATTCTTAATGGTGTTGTTTACGACAAAGATTACATCAGGCACAGTACTTTAATGAACGGCGGAACTCTTGAGTTTGAAATGAGTTCAACCCCAAATTATTCAAGAGGAATTTCTCTTGAGTGCTTTCCGTATTCGTTCTCGAAAAATAAATGACAATCAGCAAAAACATAAATAAATCTAAATCCTCGAAATATGAACTATAAATTACGAAAGCAGTTAATGTGTTATTTCACTACCTCATTTATCTTTTTTATCGGAAGTATTCATATGAGTCAGGCACAAAAATCTTACAATCTTCGGTTTAATGAAGACGGAAAATTTAAAATTGTTCAGTTCACCGATATTCACATGAAAGAATATCACGAAGGCAAACGCGATAGTGTTATTGAACTAATGACTGCCATTCTACAGACTGAAACGCCAGACCTGGTGATGTTAACAGGAGATATTGCTACTTCAGAAAATGTAAAAAAAGCATGGTTAACTGTTGTTCAGCCAATGATTGATGCCCGCATTCCATGGGCGGCAGTCTTCGGAAACCACGATTGGGAACACGGATTTCCAAATAAGCAAATGATGGAGTATTTGGTAACACTTCCATACAATTGTTCGCAATTCGGACCAAAGAGAATTAGTGGTACTGGCAATTATGTATTGAAAATTGGAGCTTCAAAGAAAAAGCAAACAGAAGCATTGATTTATTGCTTCGATTCAAATGCATACACCGAAGATCGCGAAAATCCGGAATTGGGAGATTACGACTGGATAAAGTTCAATCAGATCGAATGGTACAGAAAAACAAGTGCGAAGTACACGCGCAAAAATGATGAAAAACCGTTGCCAGCTCTGGCATTTTTTCACATCCCACTACCCGAATACAAAATTGTTCAGCAAAAGTCAACAACGGTTGGCGACAAGGACGAGAATATCGCTTCGCCTACAATTAATTCAGGAATGTATAGTGCCATGCTTGAAATGAAAGATGTCATGGGAACTTTTGTTGGGCACGATCACAACAATAATTTCATTGGCTCCCTGAATAATATATGTCTGGCTTATGGCTGCAAAACTGGATTGGATTCTTATGGCCGGTTTCCTAAAGGTGCCCGGGTGATCGAAATCTATGAAGGAGAACGCAAATTTGATAGCTGGATTCATACGCTAAAAAACGAGAGGCAATACTTTGTTACTTATCCGGATACTTTTAATAAAAAGAAATAAAATGAGACAACTAAAAATAATTTTCGGAACATTTTTTTTCCTGTCTTTTTGTTTATTGTCTTTTGGGATACAAACAAAAAACGATTTTCGGGTTACCGATTTTGGTGCAAAAACTGATGGCGTAACCTTAAACTCCGTTGCCATTCAAAAAGCCATTGATGCCGCATATGCCAATGGGGGAGGAACTGTTTTGTTCGAAAAAGGAATCTATTTGTCGGGTAGCATAGAACTAAAATCGAATGTAAGCCTTGACCTTGAAAAAGGTGCAATTCTATTAGGAAGTACCAATCCATTTGATTACCACAGGTTAAATCGATGGAAAGCACTGATTCTTGCTGACGGGCAAACCCATATTGGTATTTCAGGAGATGGGACTATCGACGGACAAGGTCTTCAATTGGCTTTAAATGCCGACAGTCTTTACCATGCAGGCCTTCTGGAAGATCCAAATTATAGTGTTCGGCGCAAGCGCGTCAGTGAATATGAGCGTCCGCAAATTATTGAAATGGTAAATTGTAAGGACATTTCAATTACCGGGGTTAACATTCGTAATTCATCGTGTTGGGTACAAACTTATGACTTATGCGAAAAGCTACGGATCAGTCACATCAATGTTTACAGCGATGCGTTTTGGAATAACGACGGAATAGATGTGAGCGACTGCCGGAATGTGCAGATTACCAATTGCGTGGTCAATTCGGCCGACGACGGAATTTGCCTGAAATCGCATTTGCCCGGCCATTCGAATGACAGCATTTACATTGCCAACTGCACTGTTCGTTCGAGTGCAAGCGCAATTAAGTTTGGAACGACCTCGTTTGGCGGTTTCAGGAATGTTAAAATTGAAAATATAAAGATACACGATACCTACAGATCGGCAATTGCACTCGAATCGGTTGATGGCGGTGCGCTTGAAGACATTGAAATTTCGGACATTGTGGCGACCAATACAGGCAATGCTATTTTTATAAAACTGGGGCATCGCAATCTGGGCGGCCCGGTCGGAAAGCTCAGGAATGTGCATATCCGGAATGTAAAAGTGGAGGTGACAGGTGAACGACCTGATAAAAATTACATTCAACGCGGCCCCGATTTGCCGTTTTTTCACAATCCGTTTCCTGCTGTAATTTTTGGTTTGCCGGGTAATGATGTGGAAGATGTGGTGATAGAAAATCTAGAAATTAGTTATCCCGGTGGCGCGCATAAAGGGTACGCTTATTTGCCGATTAACCGTCTGGCCGATGTGCCGGAACAAATCGATGATTATCCTGAATTTTCAACCTATGGAGAACTCCCGGCCTGGGGAATTTATGTGCGCCATGTAAATGGATTGACTTTGAAGAACATCAGCATGTCGCTTAAAGACAAGGATTTCAGGCCAGCTTATGTTTTTGATGATGTGGATGATTTGATTCTGGAAAATCCAACGCTTAAGGGAAACGGAAAACACGGGCAAATCATTCTGGAAGATGTTCAGAATGAAAAGATTGATCAAAAAGGAATGGCCTATGGTGTTAAAACAATGCCTTCCGATAAGTCCAGAAAAGGGGAAACTGGAGGTCTGTAAAGCAAACTAATTCAAATCATTGAAAATGAAGTTCCGGACTATTCTTATAATTGCAGCTATTTCGTTGAATAATATTGTTGACACATCTGCTCAAAATATTTCTTCGACGGATATCCGAAAAATCAAAGACATCGTCATCTATAAAGATTCTGTATTCTATTCAGCGTTTCCGTCGGTGGTTAAACGTCCGGATGGTGAGATTTTAGTGGCATTTCGCAGAGCGCCGGACCGAAGATTATTTGGGCAACAGGGAATTTCGCATACCGATCCAAACAGTTATTTGGTAATGGTTCGTTCGCAAAATGGAGAAACCTGGACAAAAGAACCGGAATTAATCTTTGCACATCCGTTTGGCGGTTCTCAGGATCCATGTTTGTTGCAGTTGAAAGATGGAACGTTGATTTGTACAAGCTATACCTGGGGGATTATTCGATCTGATGCTGACAGCATTCTCAACCGTAAATTAACGTTGGTAAACACGAAAGCAGAACATTCACCGGCTTTTACTTTTATGGGTGGATATTTGGTGCGTTCTGATGATGGTGGCGAAAATTGGGAAGGACCAATTTATCCTGCTTCAGTACCAGCCGATATTCAAACAGATGTATGGGGAAAACCTTTGCCAGCTTATAACCGGGGTGCTCTGTGTGAGGGGAAAAATGGTCTGATTTATTGGGCTGTTGCAGCAAAAGATGCTGATTCTCCTTCCAAAACCTCGGTGTATTTAATGACCTCAGCAGATAAAGGACTTAGCTGGAACTATTCATGTCCGGTAGCTACCGACGAGAAAATATCGTTTAACGAAACATCAATGTACGAAACGCCAAAAGGTGACCTGGTCACATTTTTACGTACAGCCAATATGCCCAATGAAAATTCCTGTATCGCACGGTCAACTGATGGCGGAAAATTATTTCAGTGGCAAAGTCTGGGATTTTACGGCTATCCGTTGCATGCTTTGAAATTACCCGACAACCGGGTTTTGCTGACCTACGGATACCGGCGTAAACCTTATGGAATTCGTGCACGGATATTAAATCCGGGTGATTATTCAGTCGCAGTTAATATAGCAATTAAGCGAGTTGCTTCATATGGGTTTTGATTATTTTTGATTGCAGTATCAATGATG
>JBBQXI010000306.1:0-5254 GCA_038209805.1 Bacteroidales bacterium
ATCCCATGCCGGAGCCAGCTGGTCGTTCCATATCCCTTGAAGGTTGGCTGGTTGTCCGCCTGGTCTTGATGCTGAAATCAACAAGTAACGGCCAAACTGAAAGTAAAGACTCACGAACTGAGGATCGTTACCTGTAGTAAAATCGGCCAAACGTACATTGGTAGGATTTTTTACTGCATCGGTAACTCCCAAGTCGAGTTTTACCCGATTAAAATAGTTCTGGAAATCAGCAATATGATCTTTTCGAATCTGATCGTAATTCTTTTTCAAGGCTTTCTGAAGATATCCATTTGCTCTTTCAACTTCATTAGCGCTAACATCGTGATAGCTTACGAAGTTTGTAGCAATTGAAATCAATAGAGTAACTTCATCGGCATGGACAACGTTAAGAGAACCTCCAGAAGCAGATATTTTACCACCTTTAGCTACAACTTTTACTTTGGCCTGAAATTTCACACTACCCGGCATCTTCTCAAATTCGCTGGTTATTCCAGACATGATCAATTCATTATCGGCATTGGCTGTAACAGTTACTTCCGATGGTTTTGGTCTGTCCATGGTTGCTAAAAATGATATTGATCCGCGTTTGTCAGCTTTTATCCGGACTGCAATTACCTGATCAGGAAAAGATGAAAATACGCTGGTTTCGTATTTCACGCCATTTGACTCATAACGGGAAGATACTATTGCTTTTTCCAGATTGAGTTCACGGTAATAATTCGTAAAATTCTCATGTCCGGGGAAAGTCAACTTCAGGTTACCCACTGTTTGGTATGGCATCCCGTGAGATTTTTTTGTAATAATGCTCTTATTCACCAAATCCTGTGCTTCCTTGTATTTACCATCGAAAATCAGTTTCCTGACTTCAGGCAAAGCTTCTTTTGCATCAGGATTATCGTTACGGTTTGGCTGCCCGGCCCACAAGGTATTTTCGTTCAATTGAATCACTTCGTTAATTGGATCGCCATAAACCATAGCGCCAAGGCGGCCATTTCCTACAGGAAGCGCTTCAACCCATTGTTTGGCTGGTTGATCGTACCAAAGTTTTAACAACGAATCACTTTGGGCATTAACTTCGAAGACCAATGCCAGGCTAAATATCCAGAAAATTACATTTTTCATAAAAATCATTTTTTTATTATAAATCATTCGCCATCAATCTGTCCATTCTACTCAACAGATTACATTTTGAAATACTGATTAGTCGTTTGCAATTGGTAAACATTCACAGAATAAGGTGCCAGTTTCTGTTTAAATGAAGTGGATACTCCTTTTATTTGCGAAGTAACAGGAACGATCTTTTCAGGATCGGTAATGGAGTTCGTATGTTCAGGTTTTTGTCCTTTAATTACAACTAAAGCAGCATCTTTCGACACCTTAACATCGCCTTTTAATTTTACTTGAACGACTTGTTCTTTACCTAAGGTATTCACAACTTTAAGATAAATTGCACCTGTTTTTCCATCTTTGGTTGCTGAATAGAAAACAGTTGGTACGGCCTTAGGCGCAGCTGGAGGTGTCGGCGCTATATTTGGATCATTGGGGCGCTGAGGCGCAGCTGGTCTGATTTGGGTAGGAATATTTTCTGATGAAATGGGCACAATTTCATCACCCAAATAAGCGCTGAATATTTTCTGCACGTAATAAGCGGGAGAGCCATAACTGGACAGTGCATTGTACCCAATTAAGTCAGAATCCCATTGCCATGCTTTTGGAGCTGTAGAAGTGGCAGTATTCACGTTGACAAACAAAGGAGCATAACACGACATGATGATGAGGTCTGAATTACGCTCCATTCCGGTCATCCAGGCGGCATCGCCCAATGCTGCGTTCAGATTTGTTGTAGGAGCTCCTTCGCGCGTGGCCCATTCTCCAACGAAAATTTTAGGTCCCTTGCGGTCATACGAATCATACTGTGATGCATTTTCCCACATATCCCATGAGCTGCGGTAGTAGTGTTCATCGAGCACGGCTGGCTTCTTTCCTGATTTCACCATTAAATCCGGATATTGAGCATCGGCTATTGTTGAAATACAAGTCAGTTGCGGATATTTTTTTTCAATGGCTTCCCGAAATTGGGTAAATCGCCCATCATAACTGTTTGACCGGTCGAACCAATCTTCATTCCCAACTTCAACATAGGTTAACTTGAATGGCGCTGGATGACCATCTTCAACGCGCCTGGCTCCCCAGTAAGTTTTTGCATCACCAATGATGTATTCAATTTCATCCAAAGCATCATCCACATAAGGTTTCAATAAAGGTCCTGCATCAACATGATCACCATTTAGCGCATAACCTGCATAAACTCCTAAAAGTGGTTCTGCGCCTATTTCCTCACACCACATTAAAAACTCAAGCAAACCCATCCCGTCCGTTGGGCGATAACCCCACGACCCTTTGTGACCAGGTCTGTTTTCTATCGGACCCAGAGTCGTTTTCCAAGGGAAAGCACTTGCAAAATCAGGTCCTTCAAGATAATTACCGCCGGGGAAACGTAAAAACTTTGGTTTCATATTGATCAACATTTCGGTAAGGTCAATCCGGTTACCATTGTCGCGGTTGTTAAAGGTTGGCGGAAATAATGAAACAAGGTTGAAATAATACTGGCCTGTCCGGTTGGTCGAAATCACAAACCGTGCTTCGGTTGTAGGTTTCACATCAGCGCCTGTAGTTAATGTCAACTCATATTTTTTCCAGAAATTACTCTTCACCAGATTAATTGTTCCACTGGCATAGACTATTTTACCATCATTACTTTCGATGGATACAGTTATCGGCCCTGCAGTGTTGTTCTCAATATCGGGTAACGCCGGAGCCGCATTTGGTTGCCTGCGGAACCAGGCCGGAGGCTGAATCCTTCCGGTACCTTTCAGGTAGAATGATGCTTTGTAAGTGGTGGACGGTTTTACAGGAATGCCCCAATAACCTTCATTGGCAATCCCTACCCTACTTCCGGCTTTTTCAACAGTAAGCCTCAGGCAGGTGGTTAGTGCACCATTAATAGCATGTCGTCTTTCATCAAAAGGAACTTTATCGGGGTCTGCTGCAATTAATTTCATCGATGCAATTGAATCCGCGCTTTCATTTACCAGGCTCCAGCCTTCAGGAGTGGTGGAATTATCTTTAAATACACGATTCCGTATCAATTCAGCATAGAGACCACCGTCATAGGAATGATTGATTTCTTCGGTCATCAATCCATAAAGCATTGGGCTTACTTTCGCTCCGAGTTTAGTTAAGTCTAATGTTAACGAAGGAGTTTGAGCCAATGCTCCGGATATAAAATAAACTGGCAACCCCAATGCAAAAAAACATACCATCAAAATATGTTTTTTTAATGTGTTCTTTTTCATGATTTATCGGTTAATATGGTTTTTACTTTATTCAGCGATCAACACTTACATACGATGATACCTGATTGGTCGAGCCATCTATATATCTGGAATAATTTGGATATGAACATAGCAGATATCCTTCTCCTTCCTGCTTGTCCCCAATTTTGCCTTTGGCATCGACAACAAGTGTTTTGGCAGGAGCCTGGTTCTTTTCCACCCAATTCATTAATAAATCCATGTTATCGTTGCCACTGGGGGCCGGAATATTTTTAACCTCAACCAGATTTCCTTCGCCATTCACTTTATAGCTTTTTCCCGACAAACCATGACCTGCCTGGGGAACCACGTACAAACGTGCAAAATGATCAATTGTTTTTCGTCCCATTTTATCCAAAAGCGACTGGTAATAATCGAGTTGAGCGCCGCATGAAGCGATATTATCCATTGCGCCAATAGTAATGATAATCTTTCCACCGTTTTTATAAAAGGCCGAAAGGTCAGGATTGGTAGAATCGAGCCATTCAGACAGTTGCTTCCTCCGTTTGTTCCACTGTCCGCCTTCAATGTAATCAAGCGGATTAGCCCTGATGTCTTGCATCAGGAAGCCGGTAACACCAAGAGTTCCTAAAGACATGTGTACCGGAGCGTTTTCTCCGGCTCCTTCCTGTTCCTTATATCTTTGACCGGTAATCATACCAAAACCATCAGGTTCAGTGGTTGGCAGCCACATGCCAAAAGATTTAACCCCATTGGCTAGAGGTGTTGCAAATGGATAAGGGCTATAAACAAATTCCATTGTTTTGATTTGTTCATTGGTCAGTTTGGCGGATTCCGATTTGTCATTTGGATCAGGATCAATGTTGTTGGGAGCGCGCAGTGCAGCCCAAGGGTCGGTCAGGCCAACACCGTCATTCACATTAAAAATAGCTCGTGCTGCCATGTAGTTGCTAATTATGCCATCGGCGAGTCCGTCAAGCTGATCGCATTGCCTTAGAAATTCAGCCCTAATGGCATTTACCTTAGCTGGTGTCACCCAGTTTTTTAAAGGCTTTTCCTGAATTTTCATGAGTTCGGGAGCCAGCATTAAGCTCGAAAAATTTACGATCGGAACATTGGCAATAATTCCATTGTAATCTTTTGGGTATCGTTGTGCCACAGTGATCGCTTCTCGCCCACCCTGTGAGTTTCCCACGTAATAATTATAAGCAGGTCGCTTTCCATATATCCGCTCTATAATAACCATAGCGGCATCATGGGTTTTCTTCATTTGCATGTATCCAATGTTCCTGATCGCTTCATCATTTAAAGCCCATTCGTCGCCTGAAGTCGGACCTGTGGCCAGAGGTTTGTTTTGCGCCGCACCCGGAAACCCCATACCTCCTGCCTGATGCCCCGAGTCGCTTCCATACAAGGCAAATCCTGCGTCTACCATCGTATTTTTGCCTTCTCGTACTGTGATAATACCATTTATTCCACCTCCTCCGGCCTGCATGGCTCGATGCGACCAACTGGCAGGTAACAATACCCTGAAATTTATAGGCCAGCCATTTGGATCAATAGGAAATATTGAGCCTTCAACAATACCATAGGCAGGAGTATCATCGGTGGCTTCAATCCAACGTGGTTCGTAAAGTTTTACTGAACCTACAGGTTCTCCAATTGCCGAAGCAGAGATAGACTCACCGGCTTTTGCCAGATCGGCTTTGAAAATGTTAATATTTGCAGGAACTTTTGTCTGGCCAAAACTAAAACTGCCAAATAAAAGGAACAATGCAACGTATCCACCCCAACAAACGCATTCTATATGATTAGATTTTTGTCGATAAATTGGGGTAATAGATCTTTGAGCTCAGAAGTTTTAGTGTCGTTAATATTTTTGATAACGTAGGTAAGCCATTTCTGTGGATCGATATTGT
>JBBQXI010000307.1:0-5252 GCA_038209805.1 Bacteroidales bacterium
GTTACATGCACAATTAATTTTGATACAAACAAAAAACCGGCGATGAACCGGTTTTTTGTTTGTTATTGTATGGATAAGATTAATCGAAAGGGTGATCGCCGCAAGGTTCTTCATTACCGCATTCACAGTCACAGCCTAATCCTTTTTCGTATTGAGTCAGTGCTCTCATGCTCATACCCATCGAAGAGAATCCTCCGTCGTGGAAAAGATTCTGCATAGTTACTTTCTTCGTTAAATCGGAGAATAAAGAAATGCAATAATCGGCACATTCATCGCCGGTTGCATTGCCCAGAGGAGCCATACGTTCCGAAAAATCCATCAGTTTGTCCATTCCTTTTACACCGCTTCCAGCAGTTGTCAGTGTTGGAGATTGTGAGATTGTATTGATACGAACGTTTCTTTCGCGGCCATAAATGTATCCGAAACTACGGGCAATTGACTCAAGTAATGCCTTAGCATCGGCCATGTCGTTGTATCCGTAAAAGGTGCGTTGAGCTGCAACATACGATAATGCGACAACTGATCCCCATTGATTTATGGCGTCCATTTTTCGGGCAACCTGCAATACTTTGTGGAACGATACAGCTGATACATCCAATGTTTTCGAAAGATAGCTGTAATCTAAATCACTGTAATGACGTCCTTTTCGAACGTTTGGCGACATTCCGATTGAATGCAACACGAAATCGATTTTACCTCCGAGGGCTTCCATCGATTGTTTGAAAAGATTTTCTAAATCTTCCACACTTGTAGCGTCAGCTTCAATGGCAATTGTGTTGCAAGCTTCAGCAAGTTGGGCGGTATCGCCCATACGCATTGCTACTCCGGTGTTGGTTAAGGTAAACGTAGCACCTTCTTCAAAAGCACGTTGAGCAACTTTCCAGGCAATTGAATCGGCATTCAATGCTCCAAAAATAATTCCTCTTTTGCCTTTCAGTAAATTATAAGCCATAGTTTAAAATTTATGAAATGAGACCCGAGAATCGGGACGAATTCCTCACCTGCATTATGCAGGCACGTGACCATTAAAAATCAAATTAATATTAATGAATAGATAACAACTATTACTTAAAATGGTTGCTAATAGATGCAAATTAAAGCAAATTGCCAGTCTGATTGCGAAATCCAGACTGGCAAATCTATAAAAATGATGATTTCTTAAATCCGTTCGACCGATTCAGTTAGCAACCATCCTTTGTTTCCATCGGATAAACTGATTTCGACCCAATCGCCAAGTTTGTCAGTAATTCTAACTTTTAAGCCTTCGTGGATGACAAACAAGTTGGTTCCTTTTTCAGATGGAGAGCTTTTGACTGTTACTGTAGGCTGCATCACAATGGCATAGGAATGATTGACCAACCTGCTTTTTTGTTTGGCCGCAAATGACCAACTAAAAATTGTAAACAGAATCAGAAAGCAACCCGACCAGAATGTAATCCGTTTGACTTCGCTGGTTTTAGCAAAGAAGTAAAATCCCATCAGGATTAAAAATACGACAAAACAAATAATACTTATCACAGCCCACGTATCGGTGGTTTGGCTGTTTACAATTGCATTCCACCATCTGACTATAAATATTCCGGGTAATTCCTGAATAGAATCGACCACTTTCTGGTTGGCCACCTGAAGATTAAATTCAATATCCTGATCGTCAGGCGCTAAAAGTTTGGCCCGTTCGTAATTCAGGATTGAAAGTGTATATTGTTTGGTTTTGTAGTAAGCATTTCCGAGGTTGAAATAGACTTCAGGAGATTCAATGCCAGCCATTAAAATTTGGTTATAACCATCAATGGCTTTTTGAAATTCCTCTTTCGTGTAATGTTCGTTTGCCTTCTGAATCAGATCACTCTGTGCAAAAACTGCCGCAGTAAACAAAATCGCCAGTATTGTATAGATTATTCGTTTCATACTCTAAAATTTCAGTTGTTTACTTGATTTGCTTTTCAAAAATGCCCATTACTTTGGCAGCTCCGTCATATACTTCTGTCATAGTTCCGGAAAATGCTGTAGGTGCATATCTGGCAAATTCACAGTCGTCAATTATTTTCATTAATTCAGAAACTACATCCTGTTCTATCCCTTTTTCAAGCAGGCTTGCTGCAGCTTTCTCCCTGTTCAGATCGGCTACCGGAATGGCTAATTTATCACTTAAATAGCCCCACAAAGCTTTAATTACTGCTTCGTAGAATTTTTCGGCCGAGTTACTTTTCAGGAAGCCCGAGGCTTCTTTTAGACGCTTCAAGGCTACTTTGTTTGCTCGTTTATTTTTGACCAAAGTGAGATTTTTACTTTCCTCGATCTTTTTGCGATTAAGTACATAGAAGACAGCAAATCCGATCGTACTTAAGATGAAAATACTGTAAAACTCAATGGTGCCGTAGAACGTGCTTCCTTTAGGTTTCAATTGCGATCTGTTTTGCTTGATGTATCGGATATCTTTTCCGATCATTTTCACATCCTCTTTGGAATAGGAATTAACTACCCCTGAATTCTGATCGTCTTTCCCTTTTTCTATTTTGATGTTAAACGCTTCGGTTGATTTAGTCACGAACTGACGGGTCGACGGATTGAAGGATACAAACTGAACTGCCGGTATCGTGAAGTTTCCGGCATATCGCGGAATAAATAAGTATTCGAAAGTAATTGAACCGCTCATACCGTTGTCGCTGGCCATGGTTTTGTCAGTCGTTTTTGGTTCATAAGCTTCAAAATCCTGAGGTAATTCAATTTTGGGCGGATTTATAAGGTTGAGGTTCCCTGTTCCTGAAACGGTTAATTTCAGTGTCATTGCCTCGTTCGATTTGGCCGCAGTTTTGTCCAATGTTCCGGAAAAATTGAAATTACCAACTGCACCGTTAAAATTAGCCGGTTGGTTGGGTAAATCTTTTACATTAATGGTTACCGGATCGCTCACCACTTTTGCTTTTACAACGCGGTAGTTATCAAAAAAATCGTCAAAAAAACCTTGTTGCTTGCGCACTCTTTGCCGAACCAGACAGGTAATTTCGAACGGATCGATGCGTATATTTCCGGTTTGCTGAGGGAATAAAATGGTCTTTTTGAGAACACCTACCTGGTATATTTTACCATTGTAAACTTCGCGGGTGAAATTAACCTGAGTCGGGACATCAATGTCTTTGGTCCAGAATCCTTCGTACGATGGCAGTTTTACTTCGTCAAATCCATTTAGCGGAACATTCTGACTGATGTATAATTTTACAGTCGACAGAATTTGTTCTCCTTTTGATACATTGGTTTTGTCTACAGCAACCCGAACAAACAGGTTGTCTTTGCTAACGCTTCCGGCCGGAGTATCGTCCTGTTGTTGTTGTGCATTTTGTTGTGAACCACCTTGTTGCCCAGACGATGCTTGTTGTGGTTGACCTTTAACAACCTGAATGTCCAAACTATTTGATTCGTAAGTTTTCCCTCCAACTTTAATTGACGCCGGACGTATCGAAAATTTCCCTTCTTTTTTAGCTCTAAGAATGAAAATATAGGAAAAGCTTGATGTTTGGGTTGTTTTCCCATTTATGATTTGTATGCTCGAACTTTGGGATGTGGATGGTCCCATTAAAACATCAAAATTCGATAAATCGGGCAACTGAAGATCAGTGCCTCTTTCATTCAGTGTAAAGCCTAACCTGAATTGCTCTCCCATGGCAACCACTTCAGGCCCTTCCATGACGAATTGCGTGCTGTCGGCCATTGCCACAAGGCCAAACAGCATAAAAACCATTACTATTTTTATTTTTCTGATCATAGTTCTTTTCGGTATTCTTTTTTGCAAAATTACAGTTCCAAATTCCAGATTTCAAGTTAGGGATTCTCCCTTCGACTCGCTCCCTTCGATACGCTTCGCTACTCAGGGAGCGCATCCCCGGACTTCCGTCTTCGGATTTCCGAGCTTTTACCAATCCTTCTCAACCTTTTTCGACTCAGCTTTTAAGGCCTGCACCTTCTTTACTTTGTCCTGAATTTTTTTTTCATTATTTTCTAATGCCTGCAACATTTGCTCGGCATTTTGTTTCGAAATTTTATTCTGTTGAGGCTGTTGTTGCTGTTTTTGATCCTTATTTTGCTGATCTTTATTTTTTTGATCCTGATCCTTTTTCTGGTCTTTCTTCTGATCTTTTTTATCTTGATCTTTATTCTTGTCTTTGTCTTTATCCTTGTCCTTATCTTTATTCTTATCGTCTTTCTTCTTCTGATCCTGCTGCTTTTTCTTCATATTCATGGCATACAGCAAATTGTATTTGGTTTCCAGATCATTTGGATTGTTGCGTAGTGCATCTTTGTAAGCAGCAATACTTTCATCTAATTTATTCTTCATCAGAAGAGAATTGCCCATGTTATGAAGAGCTCTGCCTTTTTCCACTTTATTGGTGGTTTTATCGGCAATCTCCTTAAATTTTTCAGCCGATTGATCAAACTTCTTCTGTTTATATAAAGCATTAGCGAGGTTGAAATTCCATTTGGTATCATCCGGCTTTTTCTCCAGCGCTTTGAGGTATTCAATCTCAGCCTTATTGAACTGAACCGTGTCGAGACGGCTGGTATCTTTCATTGCAGCCTCGTAGAATTTGTTTCCCTGTCTGACAAATTTGCGTTCGTTTTGAGCCTGACTTGCAGCAGCCCAAACCAACAAAAATAGGATCAGTATATATTTTCGTTTCATATCTCTTCTATTTTCTTTCTCCAAACAATTTGAAATTTTTCAGGTACTTGTTTTTTCGTTCAAGTATCAAATAATCAAGTAAAATCAGGAATAAGCCTAAGCCAATAAAATACTGAAACTTATCATCGTAATCAGCATAGGTCTGGGTTTCAAGCTCCGATTTTTCCATTTTATTCACTTCGCTTAAAAGATTGTTTAACCCAACCTGTGCATTATTTGCCCTGAGGTATGCTCCTTTTCCTGCTTCAGCTATCTTTTGAAGCATTTGCTCGTCGAGTTTGGTTACAATTGTATTTCCCTGCCTGTCTTTGCGATAACTTTTTTGCCCGTTTCTAAATTCCGGAATTGGTCCGCCTTCAGGAGATCCCATTCCGATGGTGTAAACTACGATTCCTTTTTTTGTTGCCTCGGTTGCTGCACCTATGGCATCATCCTCATGATTTTCTCCATCGGTTATAATGATCATGGCTTTGCTGCCTTCGAAAGTTGGACTAAAAGATTTTATTCCCAATTGGATGGCGGCTCCAATAGCAGTTCCCTGCGTTGGTACCATATCCGGACTAATTGAATTCAG
>JBBQXI010000308.1:0-5245 GCA_038209805.1 Bacteroidales bacterium
TTAGTCTGTTCCATTCCACCAAAGTTTTCAGTATCCGAGATACTGGGAATAGTAAAAGGGAAAATAGCGATGCGAATTTTCAAATCGTATCCTGAGTTAAAACGAAAGCCATACTGGGGCAATCATTTTTGGGCAAGTGGCTATTTCATAAGTACAATAGGCTTGGACTCTGAAATGATAAAAAGGTATGTAAAACATCAAGAACAAGAAGACAAGAAAGAGGAGAAGCGTTAGTTTTTCCCTCTTTTAGAGGGTTCTGAAGTTTAAAGCCACATGCTCTGCAGGTGGTTATTTACTATAGCTTTCTTTGAAAACGTGTTAGATTGACGTTTAAGTGAATCCTAATCATTTCAGTCCTCTTTCAATGGAGGATTTGGGATCATTTGAAACATTTATTTACATTTATACATTAATTTAATTTGAAGTTCAAAGGCTCAGTTATATTATCGGTAAATAATGAAGCTTTCAAAGCAAGGCTGAGCCGTGAAGTATTTTTAATCGAGACTGTTTAATTTAAAATAATTTCTATGAAAAAAATCGTGTTATTGCTTGCATTCTTTGCAATTGGTTTGCAGGTCCTCATGGCTCAAACCAAGGAGCTCTCAGGCTCGGTAACCTCTGCCGATGATGGAGGTGCTATTCCTGGAGTATCGGTTTCAGTAAAAGGAACAACATTAGGAACCATCACCGATATGAATGGTGTGTTCGGACTTAAAGTTCCTCAAGATGCCAAAGCTCTTGTTTTTAGTTTTGTTGGAATGAAATCTCAGGAGGTCGCTATTGGCAACCAATCAAAAATCAATGTTAAGATGGCTTCTGACAACATTTCGGTTGATGAAGTTGTAGTTACGGGGTTAGGTATTTCTCGCGAGCAAAAATCGCTTGGATATAGCGTTACGAATGTAAAATCGGAAGCTATCACTAAAGCTGGTCAAATGAACCTGACAAGTTCGCTAACAGGTAAAGTGGCCGGGGTGCAGGTTAACCAGTTTGGGGGTGCCGTTGGCGCTTCTTCCCGTATTTCAATTCGTGGTAATTCGTCTTTTAGCGCTGATCAACAGCCTTTGATTGTTGTTGACGGTGTCCCTATTTCTAACAGTTCAAACCGATCAGGTGACAATACTTATAACGGGGTTGACTATGGCTCAGGACTGAACGACATAAATCCTCAGGATATTGAATCAGTAACTGTTCTGAAAGGTGGATCTGCTGCAATTTATGGGATGTTAGCAGGTAAAGGTGTAATTTTGATTACAACCAAATCGGGTAAAGGAAAAGAGGGTGTAACGGTTTCGTATGACGGTGATATTACCATTGACCGTGTATCTACTTTGCCTAAATTGCAAAATTCATACGGTCAGGGTTATGGTGGTGATGAATCGCATTGGAAAGCCAATGGAGGTACTTCATCTTATCAGGATTTTGCTCAGGAAAATGGATTTTCCTGGCTTGATGGAACGAACGGCGTAAACGATTTTTACGATGAATCGTGGGGTCCCCGACTGGATGTAGGACTTAAGCTTCCTCAGTATGATAGCCCTGTAGTTAATGGCGTGCGTCAAGCAACTGATTGGGTATCGCAACCAAACAATATAAAAGACTTTTTTCAAACAGGTTATTCGCAAAATCATACCATATCTGTTCAGTCACAGTCAGCTAAGAGCAATACGCGCGCTTCGCTATCGTACCGGAATCAAACAGGAACAGTACCAAATACTGACCAGAGACGGTATAGTGGACAATTTAATACCGATATGAAATTGAACGATTATTTCACAGTTGACATGAGTGCAAACTATACTCGCACAGAAAGTGATAACTTGCTCGGTCAGGGATATGGCAGTAACAACCCTATTAACGGTTTATTGATATGGTCGGGACGCCAGATTAACATGAATACTCTGAAAGCCAATTGGGATGAAAAAGATGCTTCTGGTGAATATACTTACTATAACTGGAACACCAATTATCACATGAATCCATATTTTACGGTAAATAAAAACACCAATAGCCTCCTACGCGACCGCCTTTTTGCTAAATCATCGCTTTTCTTTCAGCCGATTAAAAGCCTGAAATTCGAAGGCCGTTTAGGTTTTGATACTTATAGTATGAAGTCTTTTGAACGTCATTATTTTGATCATGGCGATTATCCTGAAGGTGGGTTTGACCAACGGACTTATAAGAATTCGGAATTGAATATGGATTTTATTGCGTCTTTTAATCAAACGTATGGCGATTTCACCGTTTCTTTGGTTGCCGGTGCAAACTATCGCAACGTTATTTATGAATACGACAGGTCAGGAGCCAATGCCTTGACTGTTCCTGGTGTGTATACTTTGTCGAACATGTCTGGGACACCAATCGGAGAGATGGATCATAGCCATACACGATCAAACTCAGTATATTCAACCGGATCTTTTGGTTGGAAACACCAGCTTTACATTGACATGAGCGCCCGTAATGACTGGAGCTCGACCATCAACGATTCCTTCTTTTATCCGTCGACCAGTTTAAGTTGGTTACCAACCGAATCATTCAAGGGATTAAAGAACGACGTTTTATCGTTCCTGAAGCTACGTGGAGGATGGGCTCAAATTGGTTCGGCAACCACTGCCTATCGTAATCGTGCATATTACTATTCCGAAACCAGTTCTTTCAAAGGAGTTGCTCAGATGTATAAGAGTTATACTTACCCTAACGAAGGATTACGCCCCGAAAGCGTTAAAACCTGGGAAGTTGGAGTCGAAGCAGGTTTCTTAGATGACCGTTTACACGCTGATGTGACTTATTACAGTAAAAAAACCGAAGATCAGATTATGAATGTTTCTACCTCCAATGTGGTAGGATTTTCAGCAATGACTTTAAATGCCGGTAAAATTGTATCTAAGGGGATCGAAATACAGTTACGTGCGGACGTCCTTCGCAGAAAAGACGGTTTGAACTGGACGAGTACTCTGAATTATTCAAGAGACCGGAGTAAAGTATTGGAATTGGCTCCCGCTTTCCCTGCCTTAAAATCGTACCAATTGGGTTGGACCTGGGGTATTGCGAATCAGGCTATTGCCGGAGAACCTTGGGGTGTGCTTGTAGGTACAGGATATGCACGTACTGAAGATGGCGCGATAAAAGTCAACAGCAGTGGATTGATTTCAACTGAGTCGAGCAAAAAAATAGGCTATGCAGCTCCTGATTACTTAGCTGGTTGGAGAAACGATTTTACTTTCAAAAATTTTTCGTTAGGGGTTTTTCTTGATCTGAGAATTGGCGGCGATATCTGGTCTCAGTCGATGAGCCACAGTTATGCAGCAGGAACTGCCGCAGAAACCATAAAAAATGGTGTACGTGAACGAGCTATTATTGCAGGAAAAGATGTGATGACAAACGAAAGATTTGTGATGAAAGACGCTAATGGTAACTGGGTAACTAATACCATCGAGACCGACGCACAAACATGGTTTGAAAGTGGTGGCGTAGCTGAAATGTATATTTTTGATGGTTCTTTCCTGAAACTGCGTGAAGTAAATGTTTCTTACACTGTTCCTAAATCAGTGCTTTCAAGAATTAAATATGTTAGTAATGCAACCGTTTCTGTGATCGGATCAAACTTGGCGTTGTTATGGGTGGACAAATCAAATACCTTGCGTCTCGATCCTGAGGCTGGTGGCGTTTCTAGTGATACTCGTGGAGTTGGCTTCGAGCAGGCATCGGTTCCAGCTTCCCGCAGTTTTGGTCTTAAATTAAATCTTACTTTCTAATAAACAAGGAGATATAAATATGAAAATAAATATAATTAAGTGGCTGAGCCTTTCGCTTCTAACTGCTACATTAATAACAGGGTGTACAAAAACCTTTGATGAAATCAATACTGATCCGGATGCACTTTCTACGGTTCCAGCAACAAATATCCTTGGAGATGTATTGCGCACAACCTCCACACAGCAGGGTGGTGACATGGATGGTTACGGTACCTTTGCCGGATACATTGTAAAAATTCAATATCTCGACGATTTGGGTGGCCTTGAGCCTAATAATAATACTTACGGAAATCGTTGGAATAACTGTTATTGGGGAAATACACAATTGAATACGCTACTTGAAAACACTGAAGCTGCGGCTGATGGAAATAAAAACGTTCGTTGGGCTGCCAGAATATGGAAAAATTATTTATGGCTTTATGCGGTGGATTCATGGGGTGATATTCCTTATTCGGAAGCGTTGAAAGGGGAGATTAGCAAAGGAGGAATTTTACTCTCGAAATACGACAATCAGAAAGATATCTATACTGATGTTTTGGCCAACATGAAGACGATTGCCGATGAAATGGCTACCGGTGTTGGTACTGACAAAATCGGAGCCGGAGACTTCCTCTTCAGTGGCAGTGTTGCTAAATGGCAGAAATTTTGTAACTCAATCAGGCTACGTGCCGCAATGCGCATCTCAGGCGTTGCCCCTGCTTTGGCCAAACAAACCATCGAAGAGATTTGTGGCAACCCCACCAAATACCCGTTAATCGAAACCAATACCGATAATGCTTATTTCTGGTGGCAAGGTTCTTCTCCATATTTCGAACCATGGTACGACAACAAACGCACCCGCGACGACCATGGACTGTCGGACATTCTCATCAATCATCTTTTAGATACGAACGATCCTCGTATTTCGGCTATTGCCAAACCAGCAACCAAAGACAATCTGTATCACGGATTTCAAAATGGAGCCGCCGCACAACCACAGCTCAATACCATTTCGCGAATTGGTGCGATATACCGCGATAACGCTTCTGGTTTCACACCTTACTATAAATCATGTGAAACTTTCTTTATCAAAGCTGAAGCTGCGATGTTGGGTTACAATGTGGGTATTACTGCTGCTGATGCTTATGACAAGGCTGTTCGGTTGTCAATGGAGAACAATAACATTTCGGATGACCTAACCAATGCTTACCTTGCCGGAAATGGGAAATGGGATAACACAAAAGCCAGAATATGGTGGGAACAGTGGGTTGCCTTGTTTAAAGAAAACCACGAAGCATGGTGTTTGTATCGCAGAACCGGAGTACCTACAACCAATTATGTATCACTCCGGTCGAAATATGGATCTACTCACACTGATCAGCCATTCCGTTTACCTTATCCGCAAAACCAGTACCTTTATAATAAGACGCAGCTTGATTTAGCTATAGCATCTCAAGGTATTGTAAATTATTGCTGGGGGAAACAGTTGTGGTGGGATACCCGCCCTGGTG
>JBBQXI010000309.1:0-5235 GCA_038209805.1 Bacteroidales bacterium
GTCTTCATAGTCGTATCCACGATAGTTTGTCTTCGCGGTAACATGTACTGAACCTGTTGGATCTATCGTGACATCTGCTGTTCGTTTTTGCAAAGTCTGGTTCAGGTTCATCAATGGAACTCTTGCCAGTTTCCCACCTTCCGGAGTGATAAGCAGCACCCGTTTTCCAGCAGTAAACGTCCCGGCGTATCCGCTGGGATCGGTCTGGCTGGTACATTCGAGCCAAATAGTATCTTTCTTCAGCGGAACACATAAGACGGCATGGTTCGTTTGGTTATTTGTCGGAAAATCAGGCATCGTAATTCCCTGATTTGAGCCGGCTCCGGCAAGAACGTATATTGACGGGATGCTCACACAGTTCAGTAATGCTTTCATATAGTTTGAAAGTGCTTTGCAATCGCCATATCCGAGCCGGTCGACTGTTTCAGCCGGAAATGGTTTGAAACCGCCCAGTCCCAGCTGTATTCCAACATACCGGGTTCGCTTTTGCATATACTTATATAGTGTTTCAATGGTCTGAATGGTGTCCTTTACTTCGCCAAC
Organism: Bacteroidales bacterium; assembly: GCA_038209805.1. Taxonomy (GTDB): domain Bacteria; phylum Bacteroidota; class Bacteroidia; order Bacteroidales; family Prolixibacteraceae; genus Aquipluma. Next base: position 544 of record JBBQXI010000309.1, read on the forward strand.
CATTTCCCTGATTTCGGCTTGTCGTGCATCCGGAAGTTGATCGAGTCCCTGATTCAATCCGTTTACCCATTTGCCAAGTTCTTTCCAGTTATTCATTTCTCCCGAAGAATCGAAGTAGGTAAATTTTGTTGGCCCAAGAATTACTGCAGTTGTTTGGGTTTGTAGTGAAGGCGACTTGGGTTCTTCTTCCCATGCCGTTAATGAATCCAATTTCCATTCGAGGGTATTTTTACCGTTTAAGCTTTTTTCTGTTCGGCACCCTGAAGGAAGATTTTGTTCCCTGTATCTAAATTTTAGATTGTCGGGGCAGATCATCCGGAATGAAGATTTTTCAACGGAGAGTCGATAGTCATTTAATGGGCGAAATTCAGGATAGGCAATTAATCCATCGTATTCGATTTCGTAGTTGTATTCCACCGTACAGGGGTAGCTGTCGGGGTTAATCTCAGCAATTTTTAATCGCAAATCATCGTAAATAGCTCCTCCTGAAGTATAGTTGATATCTTGAATTTCGCTGTTTTTCATTTTATCATCGGCTAATCCAAGCGCATTGTAACTTCGTCCGGTAAGATCTTTTACTCGGGTAGATTTGTCGTATGGGATAATCAGTCTTCCCAAATCGTCGCCATTGTTTTCGAGAATAGTAACTACCAGATGTACTTTTTCGATGGCTTTACCGTAATTAATCAACTCAAATTCTTGTTCAAAATTTCGGCAAACAGCAAAAGCATCTTTCTTCATTTTGGCAGAAATGGTTGCCGATGGGTAAGTAATCTGGTTTTTATCTTTTGCTGAGACAGACAATATTCCTACCATCAATAATCCGCAAATTCCGATAAATGCTTTTTTCATGGGGTGACGATTTTTTTAAGTACAATTTGCTCGGCTTCTTTGGCAACAATCAAGTCGAAGAAACTCTTCAGGTTCGGATATTCGGAAGGTAAAAAAAGTGATTTTAAAATAGAAAAGCGCATATTCAAAACCACTCGCCTATCCATTTGTGCGATCTGATAAGTGAATATTCCAACTTTATCGTCAAGCACAATTGATTTGCTTTTTGGGAGCTCTTCAACCTGATATCCGTCTGGTATGGTTAAATTCAGCTTATACGATTCAGTATAAGGAACTCCAAAATCGACAGGATACTCACGGGTAAGAGTCGTGAATGGATTTTTAGTCATCCTTTTGGTTGCCATTGGATAGATATAAAGTATGGATGCATCTTCGTCACCATTCGATTCAATATTTACATCATAGGTCTTATTTACATCCGAGTATATGCTATCAATCTTTGGGTACGAATAACTGAGATATTCAATTCCTTCCGATTTCTCTTTAAGTAGCTTAAATTGAGCATTTTGACCTCCAGCTTTCTTAACTTCCTGTCTGAAATCAAATGCATCCAATCCGATCAACTTATTAAGAATCTTTCCGGTTAATTTTCCATGCTGAATTTCAAGGGTTGCCATGGTGTTGGTTCCAGATGGCACATTCGTTAATTCAATATCCTCGGATAAATCAGTTTTAACTAATACCCCTTTCCCATTCAAACAACGATAGGGCAGCAATCCTGCAGGCAAATTGGGTTCTGTTGCATCCATCAATACCGGTTTGTTGTCGATTGTAGCCCGAACAATAATGTAGTTGCAGTCGCTCAACGATGCATGAACAGGTGTGAGAATCCCGTGACTTCTAGTGCTAAGAATTACCGGATCGGCAGAAATGCCGGCTTTTTGCAGCATCGTTAGTAATATGAGATTTATTTCGGCCGAATTACCAATTTTTTCGTCAAGTATTTTACGTAGAGGTTTCGATGGCATGTAGGTTTTTGATTCGTCCCATTTAATGTTGTGTTGAACATAGTCGTAAATGGCTAGTGCTTTATCTTTTTCGCTTGGTTTGCCTGCGATCAGCTTTTCAACCGTTTCTTTTACGAAATTTCCTGGTTTAATCTGGCCGCCAAAATCAGGATCATCAATTAATTTTCTCACAATATCGTTCCAGGATGTGGTGAAGTTCTTAAAATCACCTCCAATTTTTGTATAATCGATGTTTGACAATTCGAATTTAATTTTGGTAGTATAGTTTTCGATTGTAGTTAGGTAGGGTTCTTCATTTATGGCCGGAACATCTTTCGCAGTGTAGTTGTATATGTTTGCCATGTAGGAGATTGTACGATTCACTTTTTCTGATCCTTTACCTACATATTCATTGCTACTGCTAGATTCGTCTGTGGTATAACTGATATTTTGTGACTGTGTTTTGAAATCTTTCGAATTCAGTGCATGATATCCTAGCGTAGAATGATTATAGCTGAAGTATTCCGGATAAACCACTTCGTATTGACTCCATTTAACAGGTATGGAGTATTGAAAAGTCCAGGGTTGCAAATTCCAGAGAAAGGGTGAATGTATGGTATATCGAAGGTCGATAACCGAACCAACTTTTACAGAAGGTAGTGAAAATTTGGCTGATTCCCAGTATTTATTTTCCCGTTCCTGGAATACAGCATCTTTTTTCATTTCAGATTTTACTGGTTTTTCGCCATCCAGATTGAATGTGATACCATTGATTCCCATAATTTCTTCTTTGCTGGCGTTATATGAATAGATTGGAATTTTGAATGTCCCCCAGGATGTGCCAGCTTGGTTTAATATTTTGATCCGGACAAAACGGTCATAAGTAAGCACAAAAGCACCAGAGGATCCATCGAATCTAACTATCGATTGACCTTCATCGTACAGGATTACTGCGTCGGATGTGGTATCTGGTAAATAGGTTTTCATCTTAAGCTCTTCCAGATCTGGTTTACCATATCTGACTTTTGGAGCTTCCTGCGCAACTAAATGGTTAATAGCAATACAGAGAATTAAGGTGAGGCAGAAATTAGTTCTCATAAGTGTTTGTTTTTCGGTGTTTGTGGAGAGTTAATATGATTTGTTAGTGGTAGTATTTATTTAACAACAGAAGTTAATTGATTCATATACAGAGTTTTACTGCATTAATCTAGATGTTAATATGGTATATTGAGAAATGGCAATAGGTAAACAGCGAAAATCCAAATAAAGAGAGGTTGGGGTAGAAAAGTAGATTAACATCATTCGGGTAAGATTAATTTGATCTTTGATTTTACTAATATAAAAAATATAAATGATTATGTGTACAACAGAATTGAAATTTTGCGTTTTTTTTATGTTCTAAATTCTTCTTTTTAAACTTTGCCTCTAATCTGACTTTTCTCCCTATATTATCGCAAAAACTGCTTATTTTTGCAGCAAATAAAAAAGAAACAACTATGTACAGAACACATACATGCGGCGAAATACGCATCAATCATCAGGGTTCGGTAGTAACCTTAGCAGGCTGGGTTCAGCGCGTTCGTAATCTGGGTGGCATGACTTTTATCGATCTTCGCGACCGTTACGGCATTACACAACTGGTATTCGATGAAAAAACAGAACAATCGGTTGCTGAATTGGGCAATCAATTGGGGCGCGAGTATGTAGTTCAGGCAACCGGAACTGTTCGCGAACGCAGCAGTAAAAACAAAAATATTGCAACTGGTGAGGTCGAGTTGGCCGTAACTGCATTAAATATCCTGAATAGCTCAGAAACACCGCCGTTTACCATCGAAGACGAAAGTGATGGCGGCGACGAAATCCGCATGAAATACCGTTACCTTGATTTGCGCCGTGCACCTGTGCGCGACACGCTGATTTTACGTTCGAAAATGGCTTTTGCTACTCGCTCATACCTCGATAGTAAAGATTTTATCGAAACAGAAACTCCAGTTCTGATCAAATCAACTCCGGAAGGAGCACGCGACTTTGTGGTTCCATCGCGCATGAACCCGGGCGAATTTTACGCTTTGCCGCAATCGCCGCAATCGTTGAAACAATTGCTGATGGTGGCTGGGTTCGACCGCTATTACCAGATCGTAAAATGTTTCCGCGACGAAGATTTGCGTGCCGACCGTCAACCCGAATTTACACAGATCGACTGCGAAATGTCGTTCGTGGAGCAGGAAGATGTTTTAAATATGTTTGAAGGACTGACCAAATATTTGTTCAAAGAAATCAAAGGAATTGACATTACTGAATTCCCACGCATGCCATATTCTGAAGCCATGGAAAGTTATGGATCTGACAAACCGGATATTCGCTTCGGAATGAAAATCAAGGATCTGACGACTTTAGTAAAGGGAAAAGGATTTTCGGTGTTTGATGATGCTGAATTTATTGGAGGAATTTGTGCCGAAGGTTGTTCGGAATATACCCGCAAACAATTGGATGCCTTAACCGAATGGGTAAAACGTCCTCAAATTGGAGCCAAAGGATTGGTTTATGTGAAAGTGAATACCGATGGAACAATCAAATCGTCAGTTGATAAATTCTATAGTGCCGAAGAACTTCAGCAATGGGTTGACGTATTTGGTGCAAAACCAGGCAATTTACTTTTAATCCTTTCCGGAGTAAAAGAAAAAATGCTGAAAGCCATTGGCGACATGCGTTTAGAAATGGCCAATCAGTTGGGATTGCGCGATAAAAACGTATTCCAGCCATTGTGGGTGGTCGATTTTCCATTGTTGGAATGGGACGAAGATACAGCACGTTTCTATGCGATGCACCATCCGTTTACTGCACCAAAACCTGAAGACATTGCCCTTCTGGAGACCAACCCGGGAGCCGTTCG
>JBBQXI010000310.1:0-5229 GCA_038209805.1 Bacteroidales bacterium
ACTCAAGTGAGCGGGTGTCTCGGAGTCACCCGCTCACTATTGCATCAGATACTGAAAAAAATCATTTCAATCCGCACAAAATATTGTACTTTTAAAATTCCGGAGAATAAGATCCGGGATTTTTTATGTCCTGATTATGAGCTTAAATTATTTAGTTATTGAAGGAAATATTGGAGCAGGAAAAACCACCCTTGCCCAAATGATCAGTGAAAAGTATAAAACCAAACTGGTATTGGAACAATTTGCCGATAATCCTTTTCTACCCAAATTTTACGAAAATCAGGAACAATATTCATTTCCGCTCGAAATGGCATTTCTTGCCGAAAGGTACAACCAGCTTAATCGCGAACTCAGTCACCTCGATCTGTTCAGCCCATTTACGATTTCTGATTATTACTTCATGAAATCGCTTATCTTCGCGCAAAATACCTTACAACCAGATGAATACAATTTATACCGACAATTTTTCACCATCATCTATGAAAAAATGCATAAACCCGATTTATATGTATATCTGCATAAAGATGCCGATTTGTTATTGAAGAATATTGCTGTAAGAGGAAGAACCTACGAAACTTTCATCACCAAAGAGTATCTGGAAAAGATTTCACAAGGATATTTTGGCTATTTCAGGCAACAAACCGACTTCCCAATTTTAATTATTGACACTAATGGTATAGATTTTGTTGAAAAGCCGGCTGACTTTGGAAGACTAACAGACACAATATTCAACAGTCAGTTTAACAAAGGAGTAACACGTGTAATATTGGATTAAAACCATTTTAATGCTTTTATTTAAAGGAAACATTACTAATTTTGTACATATTCATTGTATTATACCAACTTCAAATTTAATATACACATTATGAGTAGAATTAACTTAAAGCCACTTGCCCTAATCGCGTTGGCAACTGTGCTATTTTCGAGCTGCGCAAGTTTGCAAAAGATGAAAAAGAACGCAAACTTGATTAATTTCAAAACAACGCCTGAAATCCTTGAAACTCACGCAGGAAAAGTAGATGTTGCCATCGATGGCAAATTCCCTGCTAAGTATTTTGCCAAGAAAGTAACTATGGTTGCCACTCCAGTATTGAAATACGATGGTGGCGAAAAAGCTTTTGAACCTGTAACTCTTCAGGGCGAGAAAGTAGATGCCAACAACAAAGTAATCACTTTGAAAGGTGGCGGAAGCTTTGCCTATAAAGATGCAGTTCCTTATGCAGAAGCCATGCGTTTATCAAATCTCGAACTACGCATCACAGCATCTCAGGGATCAAAAAGCGTTGACTTTGCTCCAATTCAGTTGGCTAAAGGTGTACTTGCAACTCCAACATTGGTTGTTAATTACCCAACTCCGATTATTGGCGTAACCCGCGAAAAAAACAACACTGGAAAATACGATCCAAACATCGATGCTTTCCAACGTATTGTTCCTGACGAATACACAGCTGATATCAAATACCTGATCAACAAATCTGATATTCGCAAAGAAGAATTGACCAAGGAAGAAATCACCAGATTGAACGAATACAACAAAGAAGCTGCTAAAGATCCACGAAAAAAAATCAGAAGCATGGAAGTTTCGTCGTATGCTTCTCCTGATGGAGCTTTGGATTTAAACACCAAATTGGCTGAAAAACGTATGGACGTTTCTTCAAAATTCTTAACCAAAGAATTGAAAAAAGACGAAGTTGAAGCCGAATTCAAAACTAAATTCACTCCTGAAGACTGGGACGGATTTAAGGAAATGATGAGCAAATCGAACATTCAGGATAAAGAATTAATCCTTCGTGTACTTTCAATGTATACCGACCCTGAAGTACGCGAACGCGAAATCAAAAACCTTTCAGCTGCGTTCACTGGTGTTGCTGCTGAAATTTTACCACAACTACGTCGTTCAAAATTCACTACTAGCATTGACCTGATTGGCAAAACTGACGAAGAAATTGCTGCGTTGGCCGATTCTGATCCATCGAAACTGAACCCAGCCGAATTGCTTTATGCTGCCACTTTAACTAAAGATGCCAACAAACAACTTGCTATCTACAATTCGTTTATGAAAGTCTATCCAAACGATTGGAGAGGATACAACAATGCAGGTATGGTTTTGGTAAAACAGCAGAAATATGCCGATGCTAAGAGTTTGTTCGAAAAAGCTGAAAAGCTGAACAACAATGAACCAATCGTTAAAAACAACTTAGGCGTTTGTGAATTGAAAGCAGGTAATTTAGCTCAAGCCGAAACCTATTTTGGCGCTGCTTCAGGAGCAGGCGATGCAGTAAACAACAACCTTGGAATTCTAAGCATCATTAAAGGCGACTATGCCAAAGCTGTTAAATATTTTGGTGATTCAGATTCTCCAAACACTGGCTTAGCTAAAATCCTTACAGGCGACAACAACGGAGCTTTAAAAGCTTTGGATAACTGTACCTGGGAAGGCTGCTACTGGAAAGAATATTTCAAAGCAGTGGTTGGTGCACGCACAGCTAAGGAAAACCTGATGTACGAAAGCCTTGAAAAAGCTACAAAAATGAAACCTGAATTGAAAAAGACAGCAGCTACCGATATGGAATTTGCTAAATATTTTGATGAAGCTCGTTTCAAAGAAATCGTAAAATAATCGGATACGATACTATCACAAAAAAGAGCGATCCGTATTGGGTCGCTCTTTTTTTATATCTTTTTTCAGAAGTTTCTATAAAAAGTTTTTATCCAGGTACTCCTGAAATTTGTCTTTGTACTGATCGCTCACAGGAATGTAGGTTTTACCGAAGATGATACGGCTACGCTCAATAGTGTCGATCTTGTTAAGGTTGACAATGAACGACCTGTGCACCCGCATAAACTGATCTTCAGGCAATTTCTGTTCGAGTGATTTGATGGAATTAAGCGACAAAATGGGTTTATCTTCTCCTGTTGTGTAAACTTTGATGTAGTCTTTTAGGCCTTCAATATAGAGGATGTCGTTGAAGTTAATGCGACGTATTTTGTATTCCGACTTCAGGAACAGAAACTGGCTGTTTGCTTCAATAGATGGAAGTACACTGGATTCCAGTTCCGATTGTTTCCGGGCCTTCTGTGCCGCTTTTAAGAATTCTTCGTAGCTGAACGGCTTCAACAGATAATCAATCGCATTTAGCTTGAATCCTTCGAGTGCATATTTTTCGTAGGCTGTGGTAAATATGATCTTAGGCGCATTTTCAAGGCTTCGGGCAAATTCAATTCCTGTCAGGTCGGGCATCTGAATGTCTACAAAAATCAAATCAGCCGATTCTGTTGAAAGAAAATCGATGGCATCTAGTGGATTATCGAAAGCGCCTACCAATTCCAAAAAAGGTGTTTTGCTGATGTAATCGCTCACTAGGCGAAGGGCAAGAGGTTCATCGTCGATGGCAATGGTTCTCAGTTTCATACCTTTGTTTTTTTAATTGAAAGATCAACACGAAAAATAGCCTCGTTGCTTTCAATAGTTAGTTTGTGATTGTCGGGAAACAACAAATGTAGTCGTTTTCGAACGTTTTCAAGACCTATTCCGGAGTGTTGCATATCACCAGGCTGACTACTTTTGCCAATGCTATTTTCAGAAACGAAGTTAATTTGATCGTTTTCGATAGTCATCCGGAGATGAATAAATGAACGATCGCGATGACTGACTCCGTGCTTAAATGCATTCTCAACAAATGGAACAAAAAGCAACGGAGGAACGGTAAAGTCAGAAAAATTATCTGGAAAATCAATCACCAATTCAACTTTTGGACTCAACCGCAACTTCATCAGATCGATGTAATTGTTCATGAAATCAATTTCGTGACTCATTAACGTTTCACCATGTTCCGATTCATAAAGCAGATAACGCATCAACTTCGACAGTTTGAGGACAGAATCCTGCGCTGTTGGACCGTCGATGCCAATCAGTGAGTAAATATTATTCAGGGTATTGAAAAAAAAGTGAGGACTGACCTGATTTTTCAGGAAAGCCAATTCGGAATTCAATTTTTCCTTTTCCAGTTCCTTTTGTTTCTTCTCGTTCTGTTTCAGTTTCTCCATTACGCCTAAACCAATGGCAAAGCCTGATAGTAACATTGATGTAAGGAGATGACTAAGGAGACCAAACACGGCCCCATTCTTCGGGCCTTCGTCTTTGCCATTTAGCATTTTCATGGCTTCGCGAAATTTTGCGTCAGCAACAGGATCGTTAAAAAAAGACCTTTCTATATATGTGGCAACATAATGGGTTACAACTATAAAAGCAATAAGGATAAGAAGATAAGTTAACTGTTTGTTCTGAACAAAGTAACGGGGCACCAACCAAAGATAACCTACATAAAAAATAATTGCCGCAGACAAGGTATGCAGATAAAAACCATATAGGCGCATCACATTACCTCCTCCAAAGGATTTGTTAAGATATAGTGCAAAAATGATGACTATGATCCAAACGATCGTGTGAAGCGTAACCTTAATCCATTTATCGGAGAATGATATTAATTTACCCATTTGATGACTTTTTTTCAAAGATAATATCCCAATTATGATTTACAATTTCACGATTTACAATTTACAATTTAGGGTTCCTTTTGAATCGGATATGGTAAATCGTAAAATCGTCAATGGCTCTTTTTATTCGTACCGAATGGCGTCAATCGGATTCAAATTCGCAGCTTTTCGGGCAGGATACCATCCAAAGAATAATCCAATGCCAACACAAACCGAAAAAGATAGCACAACTGAATAAAGCCGAACAAGCGCATCAACTCCTAATAAACTACCGGCAACTGTTGCCAATAAATATCCGATAATAATTCCGATAATTCCTCCAAGCACACTTAACACGGCAGCTTCAATAAGAAATTGCATCAGAATATCATGACCGCGTCCACCAACAGACATCCGGAGTCCGATTTCACGGGTTCTTTCAGTCACCGAAACAAACATAATATTCATAATACCAATACCTCCCACTAACAAAGAAATTCCGGCAATTGCTCCCAGCAAGTATTTAAGGGCATCAAGCACTGTTGAAACAGTACTAATCATCTCCGATTGAGACATGATATTAAAATCATCATCGTCTCCTTCTTTAATTTTATGTTCTCTTCTCAAAATTTGTTTAAACTCGGCAACAGCAGCTTCTGAATCTTTATCATCTGTCACCGACAGATTAATTCCTTGTATATAATCAATGGACAATAGCCTCCGTTGCACTGTTGTGTAGGGTGCAATAATTAC
>JBBQXI010000311.1:0-5224 GCA_038209805.1 Bacteroidales bacterium
GTATTGGTCGCCTGCATATCAATACTGATATCGTAAGTATATCGTTTATAGTTGGCTGGATCGAATATTCCTTTCTGATCATAATATCCAATACCGGCATGGTAATTCATTCTATCAGTACCTCCACTCAAAGAAAAACTATAGTTTTGAACCGGAGAATTTTTGTTAAACTGATCAACAAAATTTGAGTCCGGATACTTGAATGGATCTGACTGATGTAAATTTTTATAATCGGCAATTAGTTTTGGATCATTAGGAGGCGTTGTTCCATTTGGAGTTTGATTGTAGTATCCTTCATTTTGAAGTGACATATAATCTGTAGCATTCAACATATTAGGCAAGTAGGTCGGATTTTGCAATCCGTAAGTTGAACTGAAATGAACTACAGGAGCTCCGTTCTTTCCTTTTTTAGTAGTAATCAAAATTACGCCGTTAGCTCCACCAATACCATATGGTGCAACAGCCGCTGCATCTTTCAGAATGGTGATTGATTCGATAAGATTTGGATCTATTTGGTTTATGTTTGCCCTCTTGATTCCGTCAACTACAACCAAAGGCGCATTATTTCCAGTCGAAACAACCCCACGAATATGAATATCAGGACTATCAAAACCTGGTTGACCACCATTAGGGCGCATACTTACCCCGGCAAGTTTTCCAGCTATTGATTGAGATACATTTGCCGCAGGCATCGCTGCAAGTTCTTCGCCTTTTATACTACTAATAGAACCCGTAACTGTTGTCTTTTTCTGAACACCGTAACCAACAGCCACAACTTCCTCAATACCAATAGATTCATCAACAAGAATTACATTAATAGTTGTCTTACTCCCTAGTGCAATTTCCTGAGTTTTCATTCCCACAAAAGAGAAGATTAAAGTTGCATCGGATTTAGCACTTGCGATTGAATATTTACCATCGCTGTCAGTAATTGTACCGGTTGTCGTTCCTTTAATAACAACAGTAACACCAGGCAATGCTATTCCATTAATATCAGACACTTTTCCTGTTATGACCTTCTGCTGCTGACCATTAAGAATTTCACCTACAGGTGATAAAATAATGTGTCGGTCACGAATTACATAACTAATACTGCCATCCTCAAATAATTTATTGAGAACAACATCAATCTTTTCATTTTGGACATCTACATCCACTTTCCGGTCAACATTAATTAGTTGATTGTTGTACAAGAAATAGAATTCACTTTGATCTTCAATCTGCCCAAGAACTTCTTTAACTGTTGAATTCTTCATATTCAAAGACAGTCGGGTCGATTGTGAGTAACTCGCTCCAGCAAGTACCTGAAAGGCACTTATGAGGATAAGAAATAGTGATACCCGCATAATTAAAAAGGTTTTTCGGTACCCGGAAAGTACCGGATACATTGAATTCATCATTTTTTTCATAAATTTGACTGATTAAATTAATAACTGTAATTTAAGAACCCATACTGGGTAACCCGAGAGGGAGTGTTGACGCACTTCCTCTCTTTGTTTTAGAGGCATTATAACATCATAGGCATTCGTATAGATAGTTAGTAAATTCTAATTCAATTTCAACCTGTTCTGTTCTGGTAGTATCAAATTTAAGTCATTCTAATTTGTTATCAAATTGTAAAATAATGTTTAAAAGCACGATCTACCTCGCTATTTTTTATATATCAATACTTTTGATCGAGTCTGAGGTTTGTTTCCCTTTGCAATTGTTGCCGGAATATACTTAATGCGGATAGGAGATGATAATTCGATTAATTCGATAACCTCAAACAACGATTCATTATCAAATGTGGTGGTAAAGCTATAATCCATAATTTCAGGATTCTGAACAATCACTTCAATGCCATACCACCGTTCAAGCATCTGAGCAACTTCACTCATGGGTGTGTTTTCAAAAACCAATTTCCCCGTATGCCAAGCAATATATTTATCAATTTTCTCATTTTTAATGTCTACAACATTACTTTCCCTTGCAATTACAGCACGATCGCCTGGGGTCAAGGATGTTTTTTTCATTTCATCTTGATTGGTCACTCCTAATCCGATCCGACCTTCTTCTAAAATAACTTCGATATTTGGATCTTTTCGGTAAGCCTTGAAATTAAATTTGGTTCCATATACCTTTACACCTACTTTATCTGAGCGAACAAAAAATGGTTGTTGGGGATTTTTCACAACATCAAAAAAAGCTTCGCCGGTCAATTGAATTGTGCGACTTTCGCTCGGAAAAGGAACAGAAAACTTAATTGTACTTTCGGCATTTAACCAAACTCGCGAACCATCTGGAAGTATAACCTGCGAGCGCATACCTGGAGGGCAAGAGATCTCTTGCATGGCATATTTAGTAGCTACATTTGTTACTTGGTTCTGTTGCTTAAAAAAAAGCCAAGAAGCAACAATTAGTAATGGAAAAAAAAGAACTGCTGCAGCCCTGCTCAAAACATTAATCCATTGAATAGGGCTTGCCTTTTGCTTAATTCGATTTTGAACATGAATAAATGCAGTAGGAACATCGATCTTTTCAATTTCAGTTAAAATACGACCAGCATCTGCAATCTGCTCGTCTTTCCCTTCTGTCTCTTTAACATTAAGTTGGGATGCAATTCGCTGTTCAAGATCTGGTTTTTGGATCATTCGATAAGAATTAAATATTTTACTCTCAACATCATGTTTAATTAAAAACAATTATCGGAAGAAACACACGTAACCCAACATGATCTTTTTCTAAAAAAAAAATTGAACTTGATCAATTATTGAAAAACCCCACCAAAATTAAAAGGCTCAAATAATCTTTCAATTCATTGCGTAATTGTTTTATGGCATTGCTGATATGAGTTTCAACTGTTCTTTTCGAAATATTTAACTCAGACGCAATTTCCTCGTTTTTCATACCGTGTATCCGACTCTTGCTGAAAACTTCACGACATTTATCAGGTAAGTGGTCAATAGCGGACTTAATCTTTAATTGAAGTTCTGATGCAATGTATAAGTCCGGATCATAGGACAAGTGATTCTCCGACAGCCGACCAATCGCAATTAGATATTTTCGCTCTATCTTTCTGTGCTTGAGATAATTGAAACATCGATTCTTTATTGAAGAAAAAAAATAACCCTTCAAAGAATCGGTTAATTGAATTTGTTGATGTCTTTGCCAGAATTTAACAAAGAAATCTTGAACAATTTCTTCGCTTTCAATACGGTTGATAACAAACTGAGAAGAATAAATAACCAAACCAGGATAGTAAAAGTGAAAAAGTATCTCAAAAGAAGCCCTGTCTCCATTCCGGAGTTGAAAAATTAGATCTTTTTCAAGAAAGCCTTGGATGGTTTGCATGGACCAAATATAGATTAAATTGCGAACAAGCCAAATTACATAATTTTAGCAATGCGAACAACAATGCATATATTAAACACAAAGAAACATGGAGTTTCTGCAAAAAATTAGCAGTAAAAAAAATCAAGTATAAACCTCTTGGTAGCTAAAAATTATGCAATAAATAGTACTTCCATATTTTTTGGCCTTTCAATTTCATTGTGTATGTTTGCATACCAGAACAGACCACATTAACTAATCATCTATGGAAAGTAAATTTCACTTCACTGTTAATCCCCAATCTAATCAGCTCAAATTTCAGCAGTTGGTCGACTCGGTCAATGATGCCGTCAGCAAAAATCTGTTGCAGGTTGGCGATACATTACCTTCAGTAAATCAAATATGCAAGGAAAGTTCACTCTCGCGTGACACTGTCTTTAAAGCTTATGCCGAACTGAAAAACCGGGGTGTGATTGAATCGGTTCCAAACCGTGGCTACTTTGTGGCTAAAGCCGTAACCAAAGTATTCCTGTTTCTTGATACTTTCAAGGCTTACAAAGAAGTTTTGTACGGCTCGTTTCTTGATAATCTACCTGAAACAATCGCCATCGATTTGCATTTTCACCACTACAACATCGACGATTTCGAAAAAATCATCAAAGAAAGTCTGGGTAAATACACCAAGTACATTATCATGAATTTTGATCATGCGCGTGTTCCTGAAATAACCAGCCAGATTCCGGCCAGCAAATTGATGATAATCGACTGGAATGTAAATGCTCAGGAAGAAGCTTCATCAATTTACCAGGACTTTGGGCATGCTTTGTATGATTCGCTCGAAAGTGGACTTGAGCTCATCCGCAAATACGAAAGCTTCATTTACCTCTATCCTTCGTTCACTTACCATCCCAAAATATCAGTTACTTATTTCGAAAAATTCTGCTCAGACAATAAGATCAATTACAAAACCATGTATGACTTCAAAAAGTTTGATCTTCAGAAAGGCGAACTTTATTTGCTGGTGAGTGACCGAACATTAGCTAAATTTTTAGACCAATGCGAACAAAAAAATCTTGTTCCAGGACAAGATGTAGGTGTTATTTCGTACAACGAAACGCCGATGAAAAAATATGTAAAGGAAGGGATTACTGTTATTTCGACTGACTTTCAGCTGATGGGAAAGAAGATTGCTGAGTTTGTAATTACAGGAGAAAAAACTAATTTAATTATTCCAAGCAAACTGACCATTAGAAAATCTCTTTGATAATGTTTTAAAACATTAAACCTTATTTTGATTAAGGTTTTAGGTAGGCTAAATTTGCCGAGCATACCAGAACAGAACGGTTCAATATATCAGAAAAGAGTCAATAGTCATTCGAAAATTTTTTCCTTTCTAAATAACTACTGACTAACAACTTAATACTATAAACTTTAAACATATATAACATGTACTTATTAGGATTCGACATTGGTAGTTCATCAGTAAAAGCCTCATTAATAAATGGTGAGTCTGGAGATTGCGTCGCATCTGCTTTTTATCCAAAGCAAGAAATGAAAATTACTGCAATTCAGGCTGGATGGGCTGAACAAGAACCTGAACAATGGTGGAGAAATCTGAAACTTGCTCTAGCCGATGTATTATCCGAATCGAAAGTTGAACCCAAAAACATTGATTCCATCGGTATATCATACCAGATGCATGGATTGGTGGTAGTTGATAAAAACCAAGCGGTTTTGCGTCCTTCTATCATTTGGTGCGATAGCCGCGCTGCTGAATTTGGCAACAAGGCTTTTACAGAAATCGGTGAAGAAAAATGTTTGGCCAATCTGCTCAATTCTCCGGGGAATTTCACTGCATCGAAACTGAAGTGGGTGAAAGACAGCGAACCTGAATTGTACGCCAGAATTGACA
>JBBQXI010000312.1:0-5217 GCA_038209805.1 Bacteroidales bacterium
AGCTGAATCAATGGCAAAATGTAGGTTGGTTCGAATTGTTTCTTCAGGATGAAAATGAAGCACCCAAAGACCGGATAATTCCTTTGGGTGAAATTATCGGGCTTCCGATATTTCAGGAAGCCATTCAGCGGGGCCTGAAAAAACTTAAAGTGTAGGTAACTGTTTGGTGTTATCCCGATAAATAAAACTCAGAAGATGAACAAGATAAGCAAATACAATAACCGGGAGATTAGCTGGCTTTCGTTTAATGCAAGGGTACTTCAGGAAGCTGAAGATCCCACGGTACCATTGTTTGAGCGTATCAGGTTTCTGGGGATTTTTTCTAACAACCTCGACGAATTTTTCAGAGTCAGGGTTGCTGCGGTTCGGCGAATGCTCGAATATGGAAAAGACGACGAAACTCTTCTGGGTAATTACACTGCTGATGAATTGTACGATAAAATTCAGGAAACAGTAGTTCAGCAGCAGCAAAAGGCTCAGGAAATTTACAGGAAAATCTGGGCTGAAATGGCCAGTGAAAATATTTTCGTGCTTGATGAAAAGCAATTGTCGCACGAGCAGGGCGTATATGTCCGGAAATATTTTAACACCAAAGTTCTACCGAATATTATCCCAATCATGCTGGGCAAATCGATGAAGTTTCCGTATTTGCGAGATAAATCTGTTTACCTGGCCGTCAAATTATCTGAACTAAATTCGCCCGAAAAGTTTGCATATGCTTTGATTCGTGTTCCTACCCGTTCCGTTTCCAGGTTTCTGGTTTTACCTGAACAGGGAAATAAAAAGTACATCATATTGGTTGACGACATCATTCGGTTTTGCCTGAATGATGTGTTCCCTATTTTTAATTTCGATCATTTCGAAGCATATACCATTAAAGTTACCCGTGACGCTGAGTTGGATATCGATGATGATATTTCGAAAAGTTTCATGGAAAAGATGGAGCTCAGCTTGAAAAAGCGTAAAGTTGGTATTCCGGTAAGGCTTATTTATGATCGCGAAATGCCTGGTGATTTACTCGAATTCATCATGAAAAAGATGAAACTCGATGGCGCTGAAAAAACCGTTGCAGGTGGAAGATACCACAACCATAAAGACTTTATGAATTTTCCGGAAATCGGGAAATCACGACATTATTATCAAAGCCTTCCGCCGGTTCCTCACAAAGATTTACCTCCGCACCAAAGCATATTGAAAAAGCTACGGCACAAGGATGTCTTGCTTCATTATCCTTACCAAAGTTTCTCGCATTTTATTGATTTACTTAGAGAGGCTGCCATCGATCCTAAAGTTCGTGAAATTGGTATAACCATTTATCGGGTTTCAGATACTTCCAAAGTAGTAAATGCTTTACTGAATGCCATTCGGAATGGCAAAAAAGTGACTGTCGTTATTGAGTTGCAGGCCCGTTTCGACGAAGAAGCCAATATCTTTTGGTCCAATAAACTTCAGGAAGAAGGGGCTCATGTAATTAACGGTATCCCAGGGCTAAAAGTACACTGCAAACTGGCATGGATTCAACGAAAAGAGAAGAATGGACTTCGTAATTACGCCTACATTGGCACCGGAAATTTTCACGAGGGAACGGCTCGTGTATATGCCGATAAAGGTTTGATGACCGCTGATCATGAGATTGCTAACGATGTGGCTCACATGTTCGAGTTTTTTAAACATACCTATAATCATTTCAACTACAGTCAAATAGTCATCAGTCCTTTCTCGATGCGCAATTTCTTTATTCATAAAATTGATCAGGAAATTTCCAATGCGAAGAAGGGGAAGCCGGCCTATATGATTTTAAAAATGAATAGTCTGATTGATCCCCGAATGATTGATAAACTCTACGAGGCAAGTCAGGCAGGCGTGAAAATTCAACTGATTATTCGTGGCATATTTGGTTTGAAAACTGGCGATCCTGTTCTAAGTAAAAACATCGAGGCCATCAGTATTGTCGATAAATATCTGGAGCACACCCGCGTTTTCCTTTTTGCCAACGGAGGGAAAGATGACATTTATATTTCATCAGCCGACTGGATGCCCCGAAACCTCGACCGGCGAATCGAAGTGGCCTGTCCAATCTATTCTCCTGAAATCAGAAACGAACTGAAAGAATTGCTTCGGATACAGCTTCGGGATAATACCAAGGCTCGTATTTTAGACAGTGCGCTAAGCAATCGGTATAACAATCAAACTAACGGTCAACGTTATCGTGCTCAGGAAGATTATCATACTTACATCAAAAAAATACATCAGAATCTCATGAAAATTTACCACAATCCTCGTTGCTCGAAAAGCCGTGAAGGACTTAAATATTTGGAAGAAAAGGGTTTTGAAATTGAAGTAATCGACTACATGAAAAATGGAATTACCCCGAAAGAGATCAAGGAATTCCTAAGTAAATCAGGTCTTTTGGTTACCGATATAATCAGAACCAACGAAGAACTTTATAAATTAAATTATAAGGGTAAAGAATTTAGCGATGATGAGTGGATTCAAATTCTGGTTGAAAATCCCAGACTGATTCAACGTCCATTGGTTATCAAAGGAACGCACGCCGTTTTGGCTCGTCCGGTCGAAGAAATCCTGAAATTGATTTGATTAATTTAATTTCGTCTGAAATTCTTTAATCTCTTTTTGGAGTGCGGTTTTCATTTTCAACGCATTTGATAAGTTGAGGGCATCTTTTATGGCCTGTTTGTCAAATGTTTCAAGAACGATGAAAAACTGGCGTTTCCCCAGAAAAACAGCCTTCAGGTTTCGGTCGGCATTATCTGCAATAAACTGGATAACTCCGTTGTCTTTGCCATTCATGTAACTCACTTTTTCCCAATGTGTGTTCATAAACTCGCTGTGGTGATTGTTCGGATCATCCAACGAAATAGAATCGGTTTTTGCCTGAAAAATGCCGTCGTAAACTCTTATCCCCATATGATTCAACCACTCGGCTCCATAATAATTGCTTGACATATACAATTCGCCTCTTTCGTCAAGGTGAAGCTGGATAAACGATTGATCCCATCGGCGTTCAAATTTTTGCGATTTATGGATGTATTGGGTAAACCGGTCAAATTCTGTTTTTTCCTTGTCAAATAATTTCTCAAGTTCATTGATGCTGCCACAAACCTTGTCGAATTGATCCTGTTTTCGGGACAATATTTCAGAATTTATTTTGTGGCTCATTTCCTTCGCTTTCGCTATCGATTCCTTCGCTTCAGGAAACAAAGCAGGAATCGAATCCAACTGCTGTAAGGCTGTGATAGTATCACCTTTATCACAAATATTTTCGGCCAGATTAAATCTTTCGGCAGCTCTTTCTTTGTTGGACTTTCCGCACGAGAAAAATACAGCAAAGATTAAGATCGTACCAACTATTTTAATGTTTTTCATTGTTTTCACTCTAAAAAATCAGTCATTTGTACCTCAAAGAAAAAGATATTCCGCGAACGATGGAAACAAATTCAATAGTTTTTTTCAACCACCAAAGATATACAGAACTCTCGTGCAAGCCAGTAATTGCTGCCTGGCAAATCATTAATCCTGAAAATATAGGGAATATGATCAGGTTGGCCGATAATGTTGGGGCTGAAGATATTTTTATTCTGGGTAGTGATTTCCATCTTAAAATGTCGTCGATTAAAAAAACTGCAGGACTCAGCTTTAACAATGTTCGGCTTACCTTTATTTCTCCGGAAGATTTTTTCGATCGGCTAAGTCCTGATTCGCAATTAGTAGCCATCGAGACCAGTGAAGATTCGACCAATATTTTTACCACCAAACTTCCTGAAAAGATTATCATTCTGCTCGGGAATGAAAGAAATGGGCTTCCGGCTGAAATCCTTCAGAAATGTTCGCTGAAAGTGTATATCCCCATGACTGGTAAATGCAAATCGATGAACGTTTCTCATGCCCTTTCAGTTGCTTTGTTTGAGTGGCAAAGGCAGATGCTTTTCAATTGAAGCAGTTAAAACATTCTAACTTTAATTGAATAACTGACTTTTTAGTTATATTTAGCAGATAAATTCAAAACCAATGATCACCTTAACCCAACTCGAATATATCGTTGCTGTTGATACTTTCCGTCATTTTGGCAAGGCTGCCGAAAACTGCTTTATCACCCAGCCAACCCTGAGTATGCAAATTAAAAAGCTGGAAGAAGATCTGGAAGTCATTATTTTTGACCGGAGTAAACAGCCGCTTATCCCGACAGATGTTGGCCGCCGGATCATTGATCAGGCACGGATTGCATTGCAGGAATCACAGAAGATAAATACCATTATTAAAGATCATAAAAACCTGATTTCCGGAGAACTTAAGATTGGCATTATACCAACTTTGGCGCCTTATCTTTTGCCTTTGTTTATTGGTAATTATAAGCGAAAATACCCCAACATTAACATCAAGGTCGAAGAGTTGACTACCGCCAATATTATCGATCGTTTAAACCGTGACTTAATCGATGTTGGAATATTGGTTACACCGCTTCATGAAGAGCGAATCAACGAAAAACCGCTGTTTTATGAGGGAATGTTGTTGTATCTTCATGATGATCATCCGCTCGCCAATCAGTCAAATATCAAGCTTAAAGACATTGCTACTCCTGAAATCTGGCTTTTAAGCGATGGGCATTGCTTTCGCGATCAGGTGATCAACCTTTGCTCGTTCAAAGGAGCCGTTAATTCAGCTTTGCCCTTCCATTTCGAAGCAGGATCGCTCGAAACCATTATGAATATCATCGATAAGGAAGGCGGAATGACCATTATTCCTGAGTTAGCGACACTCGGAATGAGCGAAGCCCGTTTTGATCATGTCCGGACTTTCGTTGACGCTAATCCGCTTAGAGAAGTCAGTTTGGTTTTTTCGAGGCATTTTGCAAAATACAAACTGGTGGAACTGCTTTGGAAAGAGATTGTTGCCTCAATGCCTGAAAAGCTTCTGCAAAAGAATCGTGGAACCATTGTTGAATGGCGATAATTTTTTTTGCTGTTTCGCTTGTGGTTTCAAAAAACTTAATTTCCTTTGCATCGCTAAAATAAAAACGCCTAGGGCTAAACGAAGCCAAAGGATTTTTAGCAAAAAACTCTGAAAAAATTTGGCGACTAGAAAAAATAGTCTATTTTTGCAGTCCCAAATCAGGGAATAAACAAGTTGGCCCGTTCGTCTAGGGGTTAGGACGCCAGGTTTTCATCCTGGTAGCAGGGGTTCGAATCCCCTACGGGC
>JBBQXI010000313.1:0-5215 GCA_038209805.1 Bacteroidales bacterium
TTATAAATCGCTTGTCCTGAAAAACTATACTTTCAACTTTTGATTGTTCTTTAATTACAATTTCATTTTTCCCTAGAACCTCATTCCATAAATTCAACAATTCTGTTTTTGAGGTTTCACGAAGTCTTATCTTGCCATAAAGTGGGATATCCATGGGCGAAGTCATCACGATTTTTTTCCGGGGAAAGGTAAAAACTGTTCCGCCAAGCGAATCCTGTTCTAAAGTTAGAGCCGATAAATTGTGCTTTTTTGCTGCGAGCGAGGCCGAAATACCAGCAGGACCGGCGCCAATAATAATGAGGTCGTACTCTGCGGAAATGTGTTTGTCGATTTTCTTTGCCAGATTCTCAACAGCCTGTTTCCCTTGTTCAACGGCATTCCGAATCAGTCCCATTCCTCCTATTTCTCCGGCAATATAAATGCCAGAAACATTGGTTTCGAACGATTGATCAACATGGGGAATGTCAACGCCACGCTTTTCGGTGCCGATGCATAGCGTAATGGCGTGGGTTGGGCAAGCGTGGAAACATGCGCCGTGCCCCACGCAATGCGATGCATTAATGGTTGTTGCCTTTCCGTTCAGAATGCCTAATATATCATGTTCCGGACAAGCGGTAATGCATGCTCCGGTTTGAATACAGGAATTAACATCCACTACCGGATGTAATGAAACAGGCTCGTGCAATCCCTCTTCCTTTGCAATTTTAATCTTTTCTTCAACTATTTTTGAGTTTTTCTTTTCCTTGCGCACATAGAAATACACGATCGAAACAAAGAGAATCGCGATGAATGAGTAGATGACAATATTTTCAGTTAAAACTTCCATATTTTATATCAAAAAATCCAATGAGCTCCAAAAGTAATTGCCACACCAACGTGTATTAGCATAATAATCAGCATAAGCAAAGCAAAAGGCAGATGCGCAACGTGCCAGTATTTAAATAGATTTTGCATGGAGATCAAACGGTCAATTTTGCGGTTCAGATTTATCTCATCTTTAATGAGTTTCATCAACTCATTGTAAACTTTTCCAACAACTTTATTTTGCTTAAGAATTTTCCTAACGTCCTTAATTGTTTTGCGCTCAAATTTGAACTTGGCAATACTTCGGGCTGCCATGCTATTTCCTGACCTGTCGGGTCGCTTTTTTACAGCATTCAATATTTCCTGAAGAGCTTGTTCATCAATATTATAAACAGTAGTAAGCTTGTTGTTTAATTCATCTTTTATTTGATTTATCTCGTTCAGGTTCATTTCACGACCTTCAATGGTTCGTGGAATTTGAAGGTAAATGTATCGGCCAATCACTCCGCTTAAAACCACAGCTACCATACTCCAAAAGCTAACAGCAACTAATCCGCCAAATTTGAAGGCGGTATGATAAAGTACGAATATGGGTCCAAGCGTACAGAGAAAGATATGAAATTCGAGCCAGTATTTTAAAACACCAATACGTGAAAACTTACTGACTCGTTTACGAAGCATATAGGTTGAAACGCCAACAAGCATCATAAGTGAACCAAATATTCCCAAGGTGTGACCCATAAAACCACTTGGTTTTAGTGTTTGATGATCGGGATGAAAGAACCGATTCTCAACGCCCAGAGAATAGTAAGAGTAGCCTTGATAGGCCAAAAATGAAGTTGCAAGTACTACAACCAAAATAAGAATTCCGATATAAATCCGGTGAATACTAATCCCTCCCATATTAATAATTTAAATTATTGACCTCTACCACCTTGATTCGCAGATAAAAATAACAATTTGAATTTAGCAAACGTCATTTTTATATTATTTAGTATGCAAATGATATAAGTATCTGTATACAAATAGTATATAATGCATTGGTATGAGTTTATCTCAAAGTTATTTTTCATATCAAGGGTTTAATTTCAATTCGCTTTCGTGAACTGAAATATGTTTACAACATTCAAATTGTGACCAGAGGAAATGATGTGATTAAAAATTGTTAGCAATATACCGGCTAAAAATATTTTTTCTAAATAAAAAGCAAAAATTGGCCCAAAGCTCGTTTGTTTACAATTTTTTAACAATCAGTAAAAGAGCGAAATAAATGACATTAGTGCTGCAAAACATACCACTTTCAATTTGTAAGCAATTCAGCAAATATTTATAGTAAAAAGAAAGTTCCTTCCGCTTTCAATTCATTTTCGGACTTAAATCATCAATTACCCTTTTGAATTTTTTTCGGCGTTTTTTACTTTATGAAAACCTGATTTTTGATATGTTTTTTAGAGCTGAATTGCCTGTAGATTTGCACTGTTCAATGTCAGAAAACTTAAATATTGCAATCTAAAACAAAAGAAAATGAAAAAGAGAAATTTGTTTGTTCAATTGATGTTAGTAGTTTTTACGATGATTTCTATTAGCGTTTGGGCTGGTAACGAAGAATCTTTTAATTCGATTCATAAGATCTCCCCCGATCTGAATTTTAATCCTAGTGCCAGCTTCCAGAAAAGTTGGGAAATTGCTTATGGTGAATCAAAAACACCTGTTCGTGTTTTCATGAAGGAAACTAAAAAAGGACAGGAATATTTGGTTCGTACCAAGTACTTCGAGGTGAAATATGTAAATGGTTCTGCTGGTTTTGGTGCCAGAGCAGTCAGTGAAACCGATCGTACGGTCAGTGAAGCTTTAAATGCTGCTGTATTAAATCAAACTCAGCTAAATGGCCAGAAATGTATTAGCGCAGAAGCGATTGGAAACGACCAGATTCTGGAAATGATTGCCAGCTATCTTCCCGATTTGCTCAATGAACAGTACATCAGCATCCTGAATTAATCCGATAGATTTTATCGAGTAAGCCGCTTCAAGCAATTGAAGCGGCTTTTTTATGTGCTTATACCAACCACATCCTTCAAATAAATTATCTTTACCGTACTGAGGTTCTCGATTTCGATTGATGATGAAAAAGGTATTAATAATCACTTATTATTGGCCACCATCGGGTGGAGCGGGCGTTCAACGGTGGCTGAAGTTTGCCAAGTATCTGCCCGAACTGGGCTGGCAACCCATTATTCTCACAGTCGACCCAAAATACGCAAGCTATCCTCAACGCGACGAAAGCCTTTCGGCTGAAGTTGGCTCTAACTGTCAGGTTTATACCACAAAAAGTTTCGAACTCTATAATTTATACAAGCTAATCTCCGGAAAGAAAGAAGTTCCGTACGGCGGATTTGCCAATGAGTCGAAAGAAGGATTGTTTCAGAAAATTTCAAAATTCCTGCGAGGAAATTTTCTGTTGCCCGATCCGCGTAAAGGATGGAACAAATACGCACTAAAAAAGGCTGCTGAACTCATCAATGAATTTAAGATCGACACGGTTGTTACCACTAGTCCGCCACATTCCACTCAACTCATCGGGCTTAAACTGAAACAACAATTCAACATTCGCTGGATTGCCGATCTGCGCGACCCCTGGACTGATATTTATTACTACAATCAGTTTCATCACACCGCACTGGCTCGCCAAATGGATAAGAACTACGAGCGAAAGGTGGTTGAAAATGCAGACATGCTTATTACGGTGAGCGAAGATGTGAAGCGTATTTTTGCAGAAAAGAGTGAATTGCCGATTGCTGCAAAAACAGTTGTTATTCCGAATGGCTTCGATGAGGACGATTTCAGGATAACGAATATACCAACCGAAACTAAAAAGATAATTACATATACCGGGACCATTTCTGAAGCATACGATGTTGATTGTCTTTTAGAAGCGCTTTGTCTTCTGAGCGAAGATTCGAAATCTCAATTACTCGTTCGGTTTGTGGGCAAAGTACCTTCTTCAGTTGTGACGAAATTCAGGTCTACTGGTCTCGAAGTAGAGTTGGTTGGTTATGTCGATCATGCTAAATCCATTGAATATTTGTTCCGGTCCGATTTGCTTTTGCTGGTTATTCCAAAGGTGAAAAACAATCAGGGCATATTGACAGGCAAATTTTTTGAATATCTTGCCTCGCAAAAGCAAATTCTGGCCATTGGCCCAATAGATGGCGATCTGGCCAAAATCATTCAGGAGACGCAATGCGGAAAACTTTTCGATTATGAAGATTCAAACGGGATGCTTCAGTTTATTCAGGAAAAACTAATTCTCCCAAAAACAACGCTGAAGACTGAAACTGCAAGCCAGTATTCGCGGAAAGAGCTAACGAGAAAGCTAACCGAATTATTTGAAGCTAAAAACCAGGAAGCATGACCAAAACTGTAATTATAAAACGTTCACTTTCTGATTCTGAAATTATTGAGGTTACGCGATTGGCTGAAGCGGGTTCGACAATATATGCTTTTTCAGGAAATGAAATTTCGGGTATCACGCAACAAATTACGTTGAGTCCGGACGAAAAGCGACAGGTGAATTACGAAACAATGGCTGAGGTATTGCAGTTTGGCGATGTAACCTATAACGATAAAACAGTTTCAGATCTGTTTCGGATCGACAATGCCAGTGTGTGGCACTACCATAAATTCAGGGTTTATTTTGCCGTTCGAAATCTGATGTATTTTCTGAAGCCGCTTGAGCAGCTTTTCATTTCTTTCGAGAATCAAGTCTGGTTTGTCTCTACCGAAATTAAGCCCTTAAAAAAATTATATTCTGAAGTTGATTTCCGGTTTCCGGCCACAAAACCTAAAATTAAATTCAATTTTGGAAATCTGCTCAGTTATCTGATTCTGATTAAATATCGGTTTTTTCGTTACCTGATTTCTCCACGGAAAAGTCCGGAGTACCTGTTGTACCTGACAGAAAAATACTCGACGGTGATGGATAAAAATTCGCTGGAACCCGGATCGGGTCATCATATTCTTGAATACCTCATTTCTGAATTGGACGACCGGTTCAGTTTGTTGACCGAAGTTTTAATGCCTAAACCGAAAGGAAAGTCGGATTATTCGTTTTCGGGTCAGCAATATAAAATGTCATCAAATCATCAGCGCAAGATTTTTCTGGAGGGATTCTTGCTTTCCGGCTTGCTTAAAAGGCGGGTTCGCGAGCAGACTAGAAATGCTCACCGGGCTTTGCGGCTGGCCTATCCAAGGGCGCATGAGGCTCAGTTGTCTCTGATTCAGAAATTGACTCTTGAGATCTTTCAATCGCTCGACAAATCTTCCAGATATTATTTGTTTCGGTATTTTGCAGCCCGTAATTTTTTCGATCATTCCGGAGTTAAAGCGGTAATTGCGGCTGATGAAAACAGTC
>JBBQXI010000314.1:0-5203 GCA_038209805.1 Bacteroidales bacterium
GTCTTCGGAATGGATAAAAATACCCGTCCATGAAAATCTCATGGACTTCCAGTTTTCAAACGAAAAAAGTTATCAACAGAAAATCGGAGGCAATATCGATTTTAATATTGCATGTCGAAAAATGAACACTGAATATTCACAGTATTTTAATTTATTAATTATTTGGCTTTAATTTTAAATATTTGTTTGTCTTTATCGTACGTGCAATTAATTGGCGCGGTAATTTTAAGCAGATCCATCACTTCACTAATTGTTTCGTATTCAATGGTTCCATTTACCTTTAGTTTTCGAATTGAAATGTCTTCGATATTTATAGTTACGTTAAACCATCGCTCAAGGCATAAAACAACTTTTTCAAGTGGTTCATCAACAAACGTTAACCGATTATCCTTCCAAGCCACAAATGCTCTCGGATCAATGCTACGCTTCTCGATCTGGCCATCTAAATTATTGATAATTGCCTGCTGACCAGGATCTAAATCAGCGGTACTATTCGAATTCGTTTCAATTTGAACTTTCCCACGTTCAAGGGTGACAACCGCGTTTTCGCCCGGATAAGCAAAAACATCAAATGCAGTACCCAGAACCTTTACAGAAAAATCTTTGGTTTCAACGCTGAATGGTATTTTTTCTTTTTTTACATCGAAATAGGCCTGTCCCGTCAATCTGATTACCCGTGATTTTTTGCCAAACCTACTAGGAAATGAAATAGTTGAACCAGCATTTAACCAGACTTGAGAACCATCGGGCAATGTAAAATTCGCGCGTGATGCCAATGGAGTTGAAACGGTTTGCGTAAATCCGCCTCCAGATGAATAGGAAATCCATTGATAAAATAAGGCAAAAGCCAATGGCAATATCAGAATAGCCGCGATTTTTGACATATAAAAAGAAATAGATTTTTTTTCAGCTGTGTACTTGTCGGATTTATTTATTTCATAGTGAATCTCATGCAAAACTGCAGTGAGATCAGGCGCAACATTATTATCTGGTCTGTTTTGCCAGTCGAAATACATGCGTCGCTCCAATTCTTTCTTTTTTTCATCTTTTAGAAAGAGATCCAGAAAGTTATTAAAGTCTTCTTCGTTACTTTTATTACTTAAATATCTATTGAAAAAATCGTTCATCTTTGGGATTTAATATCTGTTTAACGCCTAAGTTAATTACAACCCCTGCTCTGTTCTTGTTTTTTTTTTGAAAATAAGTTAATTTTTCTTATTTCAAACCAATACACTATAAAAGATAAGGATCTGGGATACCCAATCGTAAAATTATTAAATATCGAATAAACTCTTTAAAATGAAGATTTCAAGTTAGATGTTGATTAAAACATTTTATACATTTGCCCGTAAAGCTTGCTAGTTGATGAATGCATCCGAAACAGTTAATGATAAAGATGCCATAAACGACATTTTTCTGGCATATAGCAAGCGTCTCTACAATTTTGCTTTCGCATACCTCAAAACGGAAGGAGACTCGAAAGATGTGGTACAGGACGTATTTGTTAGCCTTTGGAACAACCGCCATAGTTTAAAAGAAGATACAAACCTGGAAGCTTATCTTTTTACCATTACCCGAAATTCTGTTATTTCTATTTTCCGAAAAAAAATCACGGAATATGAATATTTAAAGCATTTACGCAAGACTGCCATTTTCCAGTATTCTGAAAACGAGGAACAGTATGATTATGAAAGCCTTTCAGCAAAAATTAAAGAATTAATAGATCAACTACCCGAACAGCGCAAACTTATTTTCAAGCTCAGTAAAGAACAAGGTCTAAGTAATAAAGCGATTGCTGAAGAACTAAATATTTCGGTTAAAACGGTAGAAGATCATATGACAAAGGCTCGTCGTTTTCTGAGATCGCATCTAACCGAATACGGAATAGTCGCACTTCTGTTTTATGAGATGTTCTCCTGATGTTGTCATTTCATCAGCAAAAGGGAAATATGATCTAGAATTAATAATGAATTGATCCCAAACTTTTGGGCTTTTTATATGCAAATTGTATGCAAATAAAAAAGAGTTACAGATATTTATCTTGTAACTCTTTGAACTTATGGTGACCCCGGTAAGATTCGAACCTACAACCTTCTGATCCGTAGTCAGATGCTCTATCCATTAAGCTACGGGGCCATTTGCTAAAAGCGTTGCAAAGATAATACTTAAGAGAATAAAAACAACCCTCAAATCTATATTTTTTAACTAATCGTATTTATTCATTTTGTCATCAATAAAAACGTCCTGATTATAACGTGTTTGGATCTTAATGTTGGTTATCATTTCTTCGGCTCCTCCAGCATAAACAGCCTCATGAATGTCTTTCACAAGCGTCATTACCTCATCGTAGTAACCTTCGATCACAGTTTCAAACGGACAAACACGATATTTAAGCCCTGATTTTTGTATCAACTCAATAGCAACATCAACCAATTCGTATGTTCCTTTTTTCGATGATCTGGGCAGTACTTGAATAGCTAAATTAATCTGATTTTTCATTTTTGTTATTTTTCACGATTGATAAACCTTTTGATTTCATCGACACTCATACGTTTCACATTCGTAATAATTATATCCGGACGGACAAAATCACCGTACTGATTGCATTCATTAATAACACTGCTGAAAACGCCCTGAATATCTGACTTAACAGGTAAAAGCAATATAGCGATGGCAAGATCCTTTTTAAAACTGATCTCCTCAAGAATACCATTGCTATGAGTAAGGGCATACTCCAATTCGGCCTTAATCAACTTACGCTGAACTGTTGAATATTTTTCGATATTATCATTGCCAATAAAAACCACAAAATATCTAAGTTTCTGATCCTTACCTCCTAGTCCAGTTGAAATATAAACCTGCTGCTCATCCATCAGAGAACTTTGAATGACCATTCTACTTTCCTGTAAAGCTAAAATGCTCCATTCTCTTAACTCTGGATCAGGCAGCTGTGCGTATTTTTCGATCGTTCGAAAAGCTTCAACTTTTTCCTGTGAAGCCAGCAGAACCAATAAATTTTTCTTTTCATCAAGTGCTATGGCCGAATCAAAAAGGTCATCCTGATGTTGCAGAACTAGTTCGGCCGAGAAACCAGATTTTAAATCTCTACTATAGTTGAAGTACTCCATCTGTAGCTCAACATCAATTTGTTCCTCAAGTATGCTGAAATTCTCTGGTAAAGAAGAAATCGCCTCTTGAATCTTTTTATATATATTATCTTCGTCCATACTGTTATTCCTGATATGCAAAAGTAACCGAATCAATTTTGATTGTTCAAGAAAGCAATATTTTTTAAGAGTTTTATCAAAACTTAAATATCTTTGCGCCGTTATTCTTATTTAGTTTAAATTAGTATAGCTTCTGATACAATAATCGTGCGACTCTCTGAAGTAAAAAATAAAGAAACTGTAATAATCACTAAGGTTTTAGGTCATGGTTCTTTTCGCAAAAGAATCACTGAGATGGGTTTTGTGAAGGGAAAAGAGGTAACCGTAATTAAAAATGCTCCTTTTAATGGCCCCATTGAGTATAAGATCTTGGATTATAACATTACTCTTCGGCGAACTGAAGCTAATCTTATCGAAGTCGTAAGTCAAGACGAAGCACATACATTCGTAGCTCAAAACTTTGGAGGAGTTATCGATTATGAAAATCTGAAAATTTCAGCAAAAGAGAAAGAACGCACCATTAATATAGCATTGGTTGGAAATCCAAACTGCGGAAAAACAACTTTATTTAATTTCCTCTCAGGTTCAAAAGAACATGTAGGCAACTATAGTGGAGTTACAATTGACGCCAAGAAAGCAACTTTCACCAACAACGGATATCTCTTTAATATTTTCGATTTACCAGGTACTTATTCATTAACTGCTTATTCTCCGGAAGAAATTTACGTTAGGAACTTTATCATGGACGAAACTCCTGACATTGTAATTAATGTGATTGATTCATCCAATTTGGAGCGAAATCTATTCCTGACAACTCAATTAATTGACATGGATATCAAGGTTGTTATTGCCTTGAATATGTATGATGAATTATTAAAGAACGGTGGAAAATTTG
Organism: Bacteroidales bacterium; assembly: GCA_038209805.1. Taxonomy (GTDB): domain Bacteria; phylum Bacteroidota; class Bacteroidia; order Bacteroidales; family Prolixibacteraceae; genus Aquipluma. The sequence continues at coordinate 4,063 of JBBQXI010000314.1, forward strand.
ATTATCGGAGCTTGGGAAAGCTTATCGGAATACCAATTATTCCTTCGGTAAGTTCCAAAGGGAAAGGCATTCAAGAGCTAATTGAGAAGACCATTGAAGTATATGAAGATCAAGATCCAATCGTAAGGCACATTCACATCAATTATGGCATTGAGCTCGAAAAATCTATTCAATCGCTGAGAAAAAAGATAAAACTGGAAAAGCCGATTACAGACACCATCTCTTCGCGCTTTTTATCAATCAAATTGCTCGAAAGAGACAAACAAACGATTGAATCACTTACTTCATATCCAAATTTTATAGAAATTGAAAAAACTGCTCAAAGTGAAATCAAGAGAATTGAGAGTATATACAATGAAGATAGTGAAACGGTTATAACTGATGCGAAGTATGGTTTTATTTCAGGAGCTCTTCAGGAGACCTACAAACAAAGAAAGAAAAATACTGCAAAGGCTTCAGAAAAGATCGACAAAATACTAACTAACAACATTTTAGGATTCCCTATTTTCATGCTTTCCATTTCGTTAGCCTTTTTTGCAACTTTCAAAATTGGCGCTATCCCGATGCATTGGATCGAAAACCTGATCGCGTTTATCAGTCAGCATATTTCGGAACTCCTTCCTGACGGCATGCTAAAAGACCTTGTTGTACATGGAATCATTGATGGAACCGGAAGTGTTTTAGTGTTTCTACCCAATATCTTGATTTTGTTCCTTTTTCTTTCCTTTATGGAAGATTCCGGATACATGGCCAGGGCAGCCTTTATCATGGATAAAATAATGCACCGCTTCGGATTGCATGGACGATCTTTCATACCAATGGTAATGGGCTTTGGCTGCAATGTACCGGCAATAATGGCAACCCGAACACTTCGCAGTCCCAGCGACAGGTTGTTAACGATGCTTATAATCCCTTTCATGTCTTGCAGTGCAAGGCTTCCTGTTTATGTGCTTTTTATTACTGCATTCTTTCCGCAAAATCCAGCTTTGGTGCTTAGTGCAATTTATTTCTCAGGAATATTAATTGCCTTTTTAACAGCACAGCTTCTTAACCGGACTATTTTCAAGAGTAAAGAAACACCTTTTGTATTGGAACTACCACCCTACCGACTACCTACCGTGAAAAATATTCTTATTCACAT
>JBBQXI010000315.1:0-5195 GCA_038209805.1 Bacteroidales bacterium
CCTGAATGAAGAAAGTCTGGCCAATAGTTCGGAAAAACTAAATGGTATGTCGATCATTATTTCCGGGACATTTGAGAAGAACTAGCGCGACGATCTCAAGAAAATGAACGAGCAGAACGCAGCGAAAAATGTAAGTTCCATCTCGAAGAATACCAGTTATTTACTGGCAGGAAACAACATTGGCCCGAGCAAACTGGAAAAGGCCGAAAAGTTAAATATCCCGATTATCTCTGAAGATGACTTCTTGAAGATGATCGACTAAAAGTAATAGATTATCGTTTTATTAAGCTTTTTTGTATCAATCTAAAACTTTTAGCATTTTTAAACATCGTAAAACAAACGAATTGTTATTTTTGCACAAAATTATGGGAATAAAATCAAAGCTTGCCAATCGGATACTGAATTCGAAATTGAATTTAGTGGTCAGGGAGAAAAAAGTGGTCAATCTTGATTCTGCTCAAACTGTTGGAATCCTTTGGGAGATAGATCAGCAGGAGGCTTTTATCAAGGTTAAAAATGAACTTTACCTGGCTGGAATTAAGGCTGAAGGACTTTGTTATTTTCCGTTGAAGAAAGCAGTGATTCCGGAAGAAGTCAATGGCTTTTCGAAGAAACAAACAAGCTGGTGGCTCGAAATTCCGAAGACGCAGTTGGTCGAGGATTTTAGGCACCAGAAATTTGACATTCTGATTGATTTAACCGGACAGAAAAACTTTCCGATGGTTTACGCAACAGCTTTATCAGAAGCGACATTTAAGGTTGGTTATGCCGGTGGGTCAACAAATTATTTCGACCTGAATATTGAATTTCCAGACAGACCAGAAGCGAGCCAACTGGCTGAACAAATTTTGTATTATTTAAAACGGATTAATAAAACAACGATAGAATGACAGATCCATTTACGGGAGCAGGAGTAGCATTAATAACTCCTTTTAATGAAGATATGAGCGTTGATTACAGCGCATTGGAAAGATTAGTTGAAGATCAGATTTCAGGAGGAATTGATTATTTGGTGGTGCTTGGAACCACAGGTGAAACCCCTGCCCTTTCGGATGAAGAAAAGAAGGAAATCGTACGTTTTGTCATTGAAAAAAATGCCGGACGTTTGAAAATTGTAGTTGGAATTGGCAGCAACAATACACTTGCATTGGTTCAATCCATTCAGAACTACAATTTTGAAGGTATTGATGCCATTCTTTCAGTAACACCATATTACAACAAACCCACACAAGAAGGCCTTTTTCAACATTTTAAAGCTGTTATTGAAGCGAGTCCGGTTCCAATTATTTTGTACAATGTACCCGGTCGTACCGGCGTAAATATGGAAGCCGAAACCACGCTTCGCATTGCACAACTTTCTGAAAAAGTGGTTGGAATTAAGGAGGCATGCGGCGTTTTAGCTCAATTTACAAAGATTATCAATGAAGCGCCAAGCTATTTTAAGGTTATTTCGGGCGACGATGGCTTGACCCTACCTTCTGTCGCCATCGGCTCTATCGGAGTAATTTCGGTGATTGCCAATGCATTACCTGATAAATTAAGCCAGTTAACACATGCATCGCTTGAAGGAAACATGCCTCTTGCCACTCAGTTACATTTACAAATGGCGGAAATGCTGAAACTCATCTTCAAAGAAGGAAGCCCTGCCGGAGTTAAAGCCTTGATGGAAATGATGGGAACGGCTAAGAACCAGTTACGATTACCAAACGTTCCGGTTTCTGCAGCGACTTATAGTTTGATTGAGACTGAGTGGAAGAAAATCAAATAATCAGGCTCTGTTTTTCTCAACAATCACAATTCTCACACAAAGCATATTCGTACTGAAAAGTAGTATGACTAATACCAAAGCGGCTGTTTAACAGCCGCTTCGCATTTTCGGTAATGTCATGAGTATCCGAAACCGGACGATTTTCGGCTAAAACCAGATGGGCTTCAAAATAAATCCGATCATCGTCCAATTGCCACAAATGGATGTGGTGAACGCTTCGAATCTCTGGTATCTGCTGCAAAACTATCACAATTTCCTGTTGATCGATTTCCGATGGTGCAAACTGCATCAGGATACCTATGCTTTCTTTCAGGATAGCAAATGTGTGTATAAAAATATAGATACTAATTAGTACTGTAACCAACGGATCGATCCAGTAAATATGGAAAAGCCAAATACAAACAGCACCGGCAACAACAGCTACAGAAGTCAGCGCATCGCCAATCAGATGCAAATAGGCAGCACGAATATTCAGGTTCTCATCTTTATTGTGATGAAGTATCAAAACCGACAATCCATTGGCGATAATTCCTAAAATTCCAAGCCCAAGCATCCAGATATAATCAACTTCCTTCGGATTGAGAAACCTTTTTACAGCCTCAACCAGCAAATAAACTGAAATGGCTATCAATGTGATCGCATTGATGAATGCGGCCAGTATTTCGGCCCGTTTGTATCCAAATGTTGATTTCTGTGTTTGTGGGCGAAGTCCGATTCGATGCGCCAAATAAGCTAAAATCACTGAAATTACGTCGCTAAGATTGTGTAAGGCATCCGATATCAGAGCCAAACTACCAGAGATAATACCACCGGCAAACTGACCAACAGTGATAATTCCATTCAGAATAACGGTTATTGCCAGATTTCGGCCTGTATGTTCATGATTGTGCGACATCTTTTTTATATTTAACAAACAATAAAAATCAAAATTTCCTGTAACGGAAATAATATTCGTTAAAAATAAACAATATGAAAACGGTTTTGATCATTCTTTCAGCATTAATATGGACAGGACAAGTATTTGGACAGGTTAAAGATTATTCAGAAGCGAAAGATATAGGGTATGAAGTCGCAAAGTTTAATTATATAAATCAGAACCACGAAAAGAAACATTTGGAAGAAAAGGATATTGCAGGAAGTCCATTTCTCGATAGGCAATTTCAGAAATCATACATTTTAAAAACCAATGGTGTCGAAATAAAGGATGTGCCGTTAAGATTCAACCTCTATAACAATAACATGGAATTTAGGAAAGATGGAAAGATTCTCGCAATTGGATTTCCATCGGAAATACAGCGAATAAAAATGGGTGGTAAAATATTTGTCTATGCCAGATATATGAAACCAAAAAACATCGACTACGGTTTTTTTCAGGTATTGTATGAAGGGGATTATCAACTATTAAGAAAGGATCAAGTCACTCTAAAATCTCCCTCGGATAAAACAAACCCGAACGATTCTTTGCGGTTTGAAAAACTACCGCCCCAGTTTTATTTGCTCTATGGCAATGGGATGGCTCATTTGGTTTATTCGCAAAAAAAACTGATAAAAACAATACAACCCATATCTCAGCAGGTAATTGACTACATAAAATCGAACAAAATTGATACAAAAGACGAATCGCAATTGGTTCATCTGATGGAATATATGGCCGACGCTCCAAACTAGTTCAATTCATATTTGCCAGTTTTTTTCACTTTCATGCAACATTCCTAATTTGACCATCGTCATTCAATCAGAAAACAAATTCAAATACTTGGAAACGCAGTACCCAAATATTCATCATGATGCGATTGAAAGGTGTCGAAAAGGCGATACTCAGGCACAATTTGAGCTCTATAAGCTTTATTACAAGCCCATGTACAACGTTTGTCTGCGATTGCTGGGAAATGCAGTTGAAGCTGAAGATGTGATGCAGGAAGCCTTTTTAAAAGCGTTTACAAAGATTGACAGTTACGAAGGAAAAGTGAGTTTTGGCGCCTGGTTAAAGAAAATTGTGATTAACCGTTCATTGGATCAACTGAAAAAGCGAAAAGTGAAATTTGAAGAACTGAATGAAAAAATTCCTGACGAAGAACCCGTTGGGCTTGAGATTTCAGAAATTCAGATGGAGCAGTTAAAAAAGGCCATTCAACGGTTGCCCGATGGTTACAGGGTTGTTTTGAGTCTGTATTTGCTGGAAGGATATGACCATGAAGAGATTTCACAAATTCTCGGAATCACCAATGTTTCATCGCGTTCGCAGTATTTACGCGCCAAACTGAAACTTCGGGAGATGTTGCACAAAGAAGAATTGTTTGAATACAATTAAAATGAAAGTCATGAAAGACGAATTAGAAAGATTAATCTTAAATAACCAACATTCTTTTCAGAACGAAGAACCGCTGGAAGGTCACTTCGAGCGATTTGAGGCCCGCCTTCAGAAAGCATCGAAACCAACCCGGAAATTCGATTTTCAAATGGTACTGAAAGTTGCAGCCGTTGTAGTTTTTGCGCTACTGTTAGTCAATCAGGCACGCATTTGGTTAACTCCTGAAAAGAAAGAAACCCTCTCACTGGGCTCAATTTCGCCCGAATACCGCGAAGTCGAATTCTACTACACCAATGCGATACAAACAGACATTAAACAACTGGCAGTGTTCGAAAAAGAAGGTTTGATTACAGAATCGGAACAACAAATGATGTTGATGGAACAAAAAGAGTTTGACCAGATGTATCAAAAATTGATCGAAGACCTGAAAGCAAATCCTGATGACGAGCGAGTTATAAATGCGATGCTTGAATACTACCAATCAAGAATGAATGTATTATCATTGGTTATCAACAAATTAAAAGAAGTAAAACAACATAAACGTTTACACAATGAAATCAATATTTAACCTCACCCTTGCATTACTTTTATTTTCAACGCTTTTGGTCAATGCCACAGGAGCCGAATTCAGCAAACAATACCGGAAAGGCTGGCCAAAAAGTGGAATTACAGGATTACAAATAACCAACAAATTTGGCGAAGTAAAAGTCAACGATATTGGAGGTGATTCAATTACGATTAAAGTACTGATTACTATTGACAATGCTTCTGAAAGCCGGGCCAAAGCCCTGATGGAAAAGATACATATCAGCCTTCAGAAAAATGGCAGCCAAGTGATAGGTGAAACTGAAATTGAGGAAAATTTCAAAGGTAACAATTCATTTTCAATCGATTACCTTATTAACATTCCGAAAGACAGGGATTTGACCATCACTAACAAATACGGAAATGTTGTGATTAACGAATTGGAAGCAAAAGGTTCGTTTGATGTTAGCTACGGATCAATGACTGCAGGAAAGATGAAGTCGCCTGCCGGAAGCCCGATAAAAATTGTTTTGGGATACGGAAAAGCAACGCTGGAAACAGTAAACGACGCCAACATGGAAATCAAGTATT
>JBBQXI010000316.1:0-5174 GCA_038209805.1 Bacteroidales bacterium
GGATTAATTATTTATCGCAAATAAGTTACTGCTTCGCTTAAAATTTAAATTGTAACTAAATATCATTCAAAGAGCAAAATACATTTTTTACTATAAAGATTGGCCTATCTATTCTGAACTTTTCAATCTGTATCTTGTTAATTTGTCTGAAAACTAGAATTTATAAATGTTAAATAATATAAGCAAAGTATGTCAGAATTTAAAATCCAGATGCCTAAATTGGGTGAAAGTGTCCAGGAAGCAACCATTACAAAATGGTTTGTTAAGGAAGGCGATCGAATTGAAGAAGACGAAGCTCTTTTTGAGGTTGCAACCGATAAAGTTGACTCCGAAATCCCGTCGCCTGTTGATGGAGTTATAAAAAAGATATTTTATCCGCTTAATGCTTTGGTTCCAGTAGGTGAAATCGTAGCCATTATTACTACGGAAGATGACGACTCGTCGGAACAAAATACGGAGGTTGTTCCTGAACCTGAAAAACCTAAAGTTCAGCAGCAGAAAGCACAAGCAGATCCAGTTATAGCCAGCCCAACGACTCAGGCTGTTGAAGCAAAAGCTACACGATTTTATTCTCCGCTTGTACTTTCGATTGCCAATTCTGAACAAGTAAGTTTAACCGAACTTGAAACAATTCCGGGATCAGGCCTTAACAACCGCCTCCAGAAAAATGATATACTTAATTTCATTGCAGCTCGGAAAAGTGGGAAAATTGTACAAACTCCTTCTGTTTCAACTGTTCAGTTGAAAGAAGCACCGGCATCGGCAAAAGTTTCGGTTTCAGTGGGAACAAGCGATCAGATCATTGAAATGGATCGGGTTCGTAAAATTATTGCCGATCACATGGTGATGTCAAAACAAGTTTCGCCACATGTTACGGCAGTGGTTGAAGCCGATGTTACCAACCTTGTTTTGTGGAGAACCAAAGTGAAGGATGAGTTTACAGCAAAATACGGTGATAAAATTACTTATATGCCTGTATTTATTGAAGCTGTAGCTCGTGCAATTACTGAATTTCCATTACTGAATTCTTCGGTTGATGGTTACAAGATCATTATGCACAAAGATATTAACATCGCTGTTGCAGTAGCCAAACCCGATGGAAACCTGGTTGTTCCAGTCATAAAAAATGCGGAACAGAAAAATCTGGTTGGATTGACGAAAAACATGAACCAGTTGGCTGAAGCCGCACGAAAAAATAAGCTGGGTGTAGAAGATTATCAGGGCGGAACTTTCACGATCACTAATTTCGGTTCGTTCCGCAATTTAATTGGAACACCAATCATCAATCAGCCACAAGTTGCCATTCTTGCAACTGGAAGTATTGAGAAAAAGCCAGCCGTAATGGAAACACCAACAGGCGATGCAATTGTTGTTCGGCACAAAATGTTCCTCTCTTTATCATATGATCACCGAATTATAGACGGCGCATTGGGCGGTGCTTTCTTGCGGCGAATAGCAGATATTCTTGAAGAATTCAACATTGATCGCGAAGTGTAAACTCAAAAAATAAAATCAGATATATGACTACAGTTCCTAAAGTATTTTCGGTAAAAACAACCCCTAAAGAAATACTTGAAAAATGGTACCGGTTAATGACTCTTGGCCGTGCTATTGATGAAAAAGCTCCGAATTACCTAAAACAAGCCATTGGTTGGTCGTATCATGCCCCATATGCTGGTCATGATGGCATTCAGTTGGCTATTGGTCAAACCTTTGAAAAAGAGGTGGATCACATCTTTTTATATTATCGTGATTTGCTAACTGCCTTGTCATGCGGAATGACGGCAGAAGAAATTATCCTAAACGGAATTTCAAAGGCAACTGATCCATCCAGTGGTGGGAGACATATGTCGAACCACTTTGCCAAACCTGCTTGGAATATGCACAATGTATCATCATTAACCGGAAATCATACTTTGCATGCCGTTGGTGTTGCACGGGCAATTAAATATTATGGTGAAAAAGCTGTTGCAATTAGTGTTCAAGGCGAATCTTCCTTATCTGAAGGATTTGTTTACGAAGCCATTAATGGAGCCTCAAAAGAAAAATTGCCTGTTATTTTTGCTATTCAGGATAATGGATTCGGAATTTCAGTTCCAAAGAAAGATCAAACTGCAAACCGGAAGGTTGCTAATAATTTCACAGGATTTAAAAACCTACGAATTATACATTGCAATGGAAAAGATGTGTTTGATTCGATGAACGCTATGCACGAAGCTAAAAAACATGCTTTGGAAACCGGAATGCCAGTAATGGTTCAGGCAAACTGCATCCGGATTCATTCACATTCCAATTCCTATCGGCATGAACTATACCTGTCGGAAGATGAACTAAACTATGTTCAGGAATATGACCCATTATTCAAGTATAAAAGGATGTTGATTCGTTACGAACGATTTACTCCTGAAGAACTCGAAAGTATCGAAAATGAGGCTAAAATTGAGCTAAAAGAGGCTCACAAGCTTGCATTAAAGGCTCCGGATCCTGATCCTAATACATATTTGGACTTTGTTCTTCCGGAACCTTATATCTCACAAAAATATCCTGATGGAACACATCAAGAAGCAGGTGAAAAGAAAAAGCTGATTACTGCACTTAATGAAACTATTAAAGCAGAATTCAGATTAAATCCGGATACTTTCATTTGGGGTCAGGATATGGCGAATAAAGACAAGGGCGGTATCTTTAACGTCTCGAAGGGATTGCAGCAAGAATTTGGCTCCAAAAGGGTGTTTAATGCTCCAATTGCGGAAGACTTTATCGTGGGAACTGCAAATGGAATGTCACGATACAGTGAAAAAATTAGGATTGTAATTGAAGGGGCCGAGTTTGCCGACTATTTCTGGCCTGCCATGGAGCAGTATGTAGATTCCAGTCATGATTACTGGAGATCGAATGGAAAGTTTACTCCAAATGTCACCATTCGACTTGCGTCGGGCGGCTACATTGGCGGAGGGCTGTACCATTCGCAGAACATCGAGGGATCTTTAGCGTCAATTCCTGGAGTTCGGATAGTCTATCCATCCTTTGCCGATGATGCTGCTGGACTTTTACGAACTGCAATTAGATCAAGGGGTATGACCATGTTTATGGAGCCCAAGGCACTTTACAATGACCCAAAAGCTGCTACTGTAATTCCTGATGATTTTGAAGTTCCATTTGGTAAAGCACGAATTCGCCGTGACGGAGAAGATTTAGTGATGATTACATATGGAAACACTACACATATGTGTCTTGAAGCTGCTGAAAAATTATCAAAAGAAGGAGCTTCAGTTGAGGTAGTCGACCTGCGTTCGCTGATTCCGCTTGATAAGGAAACAATTCTGAATTCAGTTAAGCGAATTGGAAAAGTGATGGTTGTTCACGAAGATAAAGTTCACTCTGGTTTTGGTGCTGAAATCACTTCAATGATCATGGAAGAAGCTTTTGAATACCTTGACGGACCAGTTAAACGTGTTGGATCATCATTTACTCCAGTAGGCTTTCACCGTTCATTTGAAAGGATAATACTGCCAAATAGCGAAAAGATTTACACTATAGCCAAAGAAATTTTGGCCTACTAAAAACATATCAATCATGAATAAAACAGGCATATTCTATAGTTTTAATTCAACAAAAACAGCCAAAGCTGCTGAAAAAATAATAGAAGCATTTGGTGCAGATTTTAACATTGTAAAGGTTAATGCAGAAGAATTAACAGAAGAGTTATTCCTTTCGTTTACTAATCTGATTCTTGGAGTTCCTACCTGGTTTGATGGTGAATTGCCAAACTACTGGGACGAGTTTGTCCCTGCTTTGGAAGATCTTAATCTGAAAGGTAAAGCAATTGCTATTTATGGCCTTGGAAATCAGGCTGAATACCCCGAGAATTTTGGTGATGCCGTTGGAATTATGGGCGAATTGGTTCAGGAAAGAGGAGCTAAACTAATTGGTTTTACCTCAGCTGAAGGTTACAAATATGAATCTTCAAGAGCCTTATTTGAAGATAAATTTATGGGATTGATTCTTGATCAGGAAACTCAGCCCCGGCAATCAAAGGAACGAATTGAGAAATGGGTAACTGACTTGAAATCACAGTTTAGTTGATAAACATTTTTTAATTTAAGCATAAGGGCATGATTATTAACATCATGCCCTTATTTTTTATTATATAATGAGGATCAGTTTTTTGAATCTGGGGTTTACCGGTTAAGGTATACTCAAATAAGTTTATATTTGCATTAGACCGTTTTTCGGGTATAAATAATTTAAGCATATTGAAATGAAAAAGAAAAAAGTTATAGCAATAGTAGCTCATGATAATCGTAAAAAAGATATGATTGAATGGGTATCATGGAATTGGAAAGAGTTTGTGCACCATAGCCTTATATGTACCGGGACAACCGGAAGTTTAGTTGAAGCTACACTTATTGAAAAATGTAAGGAGAATGATGTTGTTCCACCGGATGTTGTTCGTTTAAAATCAGGGCCGCTTGGAGGAGATCAGCAATTAGGTGCATTGATCTGTGAAGAAAAGGTAGATATGCTTATTTTCTTTTGGGATCCTATGCAGCCACAACCTCACGATGTAGATGTTAAGGCTTTGCTTCGAATCTCAACATTGTATAATATTCCAACTGCAACTAACCGATCAACGGCTGACTTTATCATTTCATCAAAGCTTTTCCATCAGGAATACGAACCAATCTTAAAGGATTACAGCACTTACATCAAAAGAGACGTTGATTTTAACCAATAAGTTTACTGTTTTTTAACGGAATAGTAAGCTTATTTATTTGTGTATGGCAATTTGACTTCATAGATTTGGTTAAATAAACAATGTAGCCATGAAGGAAGACAGATTGAAAAAGATGATCAAAACAATGTATCTTCTTCGTGAAGTCTTAAGACAGAAACAAGAAGACGACCATGCTTTTAGATTTAAACCAAAGTCTAATGTTCTTACAGAAGTTGATGACATTATCGACCAAAGTCTTGAGGAGTTTTATTCCCTGAGAGTTAGCTAGAAATGATTTACTTTTAACGATGATATTCCTAAATTTTACAGGAGTATCATCGTTTTCATTTTATATTTTATGAAACAGCGTGATCTGATTAAGGTTATACGTAAATAAAACTATAGACGAACAGCTAAATTGCCATATGTAAACAAATCAACATTATTAATACCAGAC
>JBBQXI010000317.1:0-5172 GCA_038209805.1 Bacteroidales bacterium
AAATCAGAATGCCTAAAACCATTCAGTATGACAACACACGCTTGCCTTTGGGAAAATTCTGGATAAGAGCCACATACGACGGAATACAAGATCTGAATTCGAAAATAAAAAATGTTTTTACACAGGCAGTTGCATTAATTTCAACCGATATCGTTGCCAATGATATTCCGGATCGTTCCGGGGACAATAAAATAAAGAAGATCTATTTTGAAAGTAAAAAAGGAATCGATCAAATCAGCGGACCATTTGCGCTGGAAATAAACGCAGCTATTGAAAATACAGACTCCTTTTATAATGGGATTAGCGACCAGTTGAGGCACAAAAACCAGGGATCGACTAATTGGGATATCGAAAGGCTTGTTCTCGACAGGTTTAAACAGATTGAAAAAATAAGAGTATATGGTAAAAGTAACCGGCCAAATGAACTGGTAAAAGGCAGTAGCGTACAGATTGTTCTGATACCAAAAAACAGTCTGGTAAATGGTGCCAGGAAACGCAGTTTGAATGTTGATTTCAATACACTCCTTGCAGTGAAAGAATACGTTTCACAATTTGTTTCTCCGTTCGTAAAAGTCGAAGTTTCAAATCCGGTTTATGAAGAATTAAAGGTAAGATGCAAAGTTAAATTCAACGACAATCATAGGGGTGGATACCTTCGAAATATGCTCAACAACGAATTAATAAGCTATTTATCTCCGGATATAGAAAACTTTGATGTAGAAAAAGGATTTGATGAAGCAATCTCGAAAACAGATATCCTGAATTTTATCGAAGGCCGGTCTTATGTGGATTTCGTGACCGAATTTTCTGTTTTACAGTTGGTTGACGTTCAGAAAAACTATAAAATATTAGACACTGCAAGAATTACGCATATTGAAGATCTCAGAACCATTTCGGCATATGCCATTTTAACGTCAGCACCAGAGCATCAGATTGAAATTGTATCCGAAGAAAAGTCGTCAGCACCCAATCCTTCCGGAGTGGGTGACCTATCGTTGGAATCAGATTTTATTATTAGTGATAGTGATGGAAATTACATTTAATATAACGTAATGAAAAAAAGTCAAAGAAACATTACAGATAGGAAACAACTTAAAAGCTTCTTTACGAAAGGTAGTCTGCCGGATGAAAGTGCTTTTGAAAAGCTAATAGATTCGACGTTTAACAAAGCTGATGACAAGCTCGACATCAATGAGGACGGGCTAATGATTTATCCGTCGGATGATGAGGAAAGACTTTTAAGTTTTTTTGAGGACAAAGATGATTCGTCTGCAAAATGGGTCATGTACATATCGAAAAAAACCGACGGTGGAATCTATTTCAGCCAGCTAAGCGATTCGGATCAAAACGACAATAAAACAAAAAATAGTGCACCCCAATCGGCATTCTATCTTAGAAAAAATGGGAACGTTGGGATAGGCACAAATAATCCTACGCAAAAACTTGATGTTAAGGGAATAATCAAGTCAGGTGGCCGCATAGGGAGCTACCTGGAAGGATTTTTGCCCGCAGATGGTGAATGGCATAATGTTTTTGAACCGGAAGCTTTAAGTGGCTGTAATGCCTATGAAATAATGGCCTATGCTGAAGGATTGAAAAACGAAGGAAAATATTCGCTGATGCATGCCATTGCAGTATGCACTTATGGAAATTCAAAACCAAAAATCACTAAGACGTGCGCTCATCATGGCCTTTGGTGGAACAAAATCGATATTCGGTGGGAATCAAAACCATCAAGAATTGAAAAGCCCAAAAAAGAAGAGGAAAGAAAAATATTCGCCTTTGCAAAATGGTGGAAACAATTCAAAAGCATTTGGGAAGCCAAAGATACTTTGCACTACAATTTACAGCTTAGAACCAAAAGCGATTATGGCAAAAAGGATAATAAAAAGAATGGCAAACAACAAATGATAAACTATAAGATTTCGGTTTTATGGGATAAAAGTTTCAATTAAAATCGACCCGATAAAGGATTAATGATGAAAGAATCTGTTAGTATTTCCGGAGAGAAAATTGAAAATATTAGTTTAAATTTTACCGATCTGCGTGAAAAAGGATTGGAGTACATCCAAAAATTCAGTGGTGATGTATGGACCGATTACAACCTTCATGATCCGGGTGTAACCATACTGGATCAATTGTGTTATGCGCTGACCGATCTCGGCTACCGGACATCATTGCCTGTTAAAGATCTGTTAACTCCGGAAGAAGGAAAAGCTATTGATGCATTGAAGAATGCATTTTTTGCACCCTCGGCCATTTTAAGTTCACATCCTATCTCCATAAAGGATACCCGAAAGCTGATTCTTGATCAGTTCGAAGAAATCCAGAATGTTTGGATTTCAAAGAAAGAAAGCATTGGTTTTGAAGAACAGGTAAATGGCCTGTATTCGGTAGAAATTTTGCCTAAACTGAATTTTCATAAATCACTTACAAAAGACACCGAATCGAGGAGAGTTTATGAAAGCAATGTTGCAGATTTTCTAAAACTAAACCGAAATATTGGAGAAACTTACGAAAAGATATGCCTGTTAAATCCACAACCCATTCATATACATTTTAGCATCTATGTAGCTGACCAGGTCGATGTGGAGAAGACGATTGCTAATATTTTCCTGAAGCTATTTGAGTTTATTTATTCACCGGTGTTGTATAGTAGTTTTAGCGAAATGGTTGAAGAAGGATATAGCATTACCGAAATTTTTTCAGGACCACGTTTGAAAAACGGATTTATAAAAAGCAGCAATCTCAAGGATCGGGTAAAAGTGATTGATCTTGAGGAACTGCAAAGATTTATCTCCAAAGTGAACGGTGTCACCAAATGCAAAGTTGAACAAATCAAAAGCGAGGGCCGAACTTATACCAAATCATTAAAGGTTGAAGCTAGTCATTTTTTCAATTTACTGAATGATGAGGAGGCCAAGATGCCAGACGACCGGTTGGAAGCTATTTATTCTAATCTGAAGCTATTTGTGAATAATAAAATTCTGCCTTCATTTAACAAACAAAAGGTAAACACACTTTTTTTTGAAATCTGGTCGAAAAAATACCGAAAATATCCAATGCCAGGCTCAAAAGACGAAGATTTTGACAAAACATTGACTGGCGTTTACCGAAATCCAACTGATTATTACTCCATTCAACATCATTTTCCATTAATCTATGGAATTGGTAAAGAAGGATTATCAAGACATGAGCCCGAAGACAGAAAGGCCAAAGCACTTCAGCTTAAGGCTTATCTGATGCTTTTCGAGCAACATCTGGCCAATTATTTGGCTCAGCTCGGAAATTTAAACGAGCTTTTCAATGTCGATTTCGAGCATGGAGAAAAGAAAACCTATTTTTCTCAATCATTGAATTCAGTTCCGGAAATTGAGAATCTCCTAAAGAAAGATTCGCCAAAAATGGATACTTATCTGGAGCAAGGACAAACATTCTACGACAGGAAAAATCGAATATTTAACCATTTACTGGCCCGATTTGGCGAAGATTTAAATGATACGCCGTGGAAAGTGGCCTTACGCTTAAACCTGATAAAAGACGAGGCTGAATTCAACCGGGAATTGTTACTTCAAAAATCAAAATTTTTACAGAATCTGTCTGAATTAAGTTACAACCGCGTAAAAGGTGAATCGCTACAGCAAATTGAGTTATCAAGTAATGAAACAACGATTGTAAGGAACGCATCAGGAATAGAACAACTGATAGCAGCCAAAACAGGTATTTCGAAGCAAGGAGATCAATCACTAATTCCAAAATTCCTGATTTCAAAATCGCAACATCGTGATTTTAAAGAGAAGAGACAAAGAAGCAGACAAAAATTCGTAGAAAATTTCAGAGAACTAACTGCAGATGAGATCAATGAAAATGATAGTCAAACGGATCAGTCCGAACTTCCGGAGGCATCGTTTGGCGAAATCGGAATAAAAGCGCTTTTCAAAGAGACCATCGATTATAAAAATTACAGGCTCTCGCATACTCATTCAACTTCGGAAAAGACTCAGGTCATCTTTCAAAAAGAGCCCGATTTATGGGTCAGTTTATTTGAATGCGATACCGAAGCATTTGCAATTCAAAATATTTACAAAATTGTAAACTACTTTATCAAACAGAACCTTCAATCTGAGGGATTTTACCTGGTTGACCACATTTTGTTACTCGATCTTTTGCACGACAGTGAGTATGGCTTCTGTTTTCTGGACGAATTTGAGACTCCTATTTTCCGGACACTTGAAGACGAATCGTGGAGTAAATCGGAAGAGGATAGAACTAAAAGCCTGATCGATTTTTTCGCTCGTGCTAATATTCAAACAGACTACTCTCCTACTTCTGATATCTGGGCCATAAAATCAAAGGATGGCCGCATTCTTGCCTCCAGCGATCCTGAAAGCCGGAATCCGAATCCCGAATTACGTGATCCAAAGGATCACCTGCTTCAGGCAAAACGCATTAGCCGGTTTTTTGACTGGTCGATTGCTCGCGATGGCCAGCTAATCCTTAAGGAAGTTGAAAAAATACGGTTAATGGGAAGTCATGCCATCCTCAAGGACAAGCACTTTGGGCAACGACGGCTGGTTTTCCAGCGAAAACTTTCGAATGGATATATTATAAATGAAGATTTTTTCGACCTGAAAATATCCATTATTTTGCCTGATTGGCCCGCCAGATTTCAGGATGAGCGATTTCAGGATTACATGATTGATATAATTCGTGAAAGGATCTCGGCACATATTGGCAACGAAATTCATTGGGTTGATGCTCATTGGTTAGATCGGTTTGAAAAAAAGCACCAAGTCTGGCAAGTGCAAAAATCAAATTTGAAAAATTCGGAGGCTCCTTCGGCAGATTTAAAAACAGCTGCTTTGGAAGTCTATAAATTGATTACTGATCTAAAAAAGTGAAAAAGTGAAAAGCGGTCAAAACATAATTCATACCTCGACTTTTAATTTCGAATACGGAAGTAAAGCTACTGCGTCGAGGTGTAATGATTTGATTGAATCGATCTTTAACACTCAGATTTTGCCTGAACTTAAAAAAGCCATTTCACGAAAAATTCCGGCCGGAATGTTGGTTGAGTTATCGAAACTGGAAATAAACATTGGGAGCATCCATGAAAAGGATATTACTGCTAACCTGGCCAACCGAATCCGGACTTCACTTGAAGAAGCGCTG
>JBBQXI010000318.1:0-5165 GCA_038209805.1 Bacteroidales bacterium
ACTTGTCAGTAAGGCAAATGCGCGGTTATTGAAAGTGGTAATAAAAAACAGCTAAGAGTTAAAAAATTTCATACACGTGTTCGAAACACACTCTTGGGTACTTAGCTGTTGAGGTCAGTTTCATACTCGGCTTCGATGTTGCTCGTAAACAACGGGTGCCAGAAAAAATCGACCTTTGTTTGGATTTGCTGTTATCCTGCTTTTTCGACTTTGGGGAGTTCTTTCAACTCAACGACATAGCCTAATTTGCTTAACTCGCTTTTCAGGTAGGCTTTGCGTTTTGCTTCTGTACGGCTGATCAGATACTCTGCCCCAAGTTCTTTGTACTCGCAATTATCCTTCAGGATATGATAGACCGACTTCAGGATCGAATGTCCTACTGCTATCAGGGCTCTTTTTTTGCCCCGGCGTGCGGCCAGTTTATGGTATCTTGCGTGATAAAACGTGTTTTTTGTCCTTGTGGCTGCCCATGCTATTTCGGTTAGCACAGCTTTAGCCTGTTTGTTCCCTTGGGTTGTTCGTCCGCTTTTTTTTTACCGGCACTCTCGTTGTTGCCGGGCGCCATACCTGCCCACGAGGCCAGATGCTTTTCGGTTGGAAAAACGTTCATGTCCAAACCGATTTCAGCTACAAGCTCTTCTGCGCTTTTAATACTGATGCCCGGAACTTTCTTGAGCAATTCCAATGCGTTCTGGTAAGGCGTAAGGACTTCCTTTATACGCTGGTCTAAACTCTCGATGGTTCGTAGCGTATTTTCTATTTCCTGTCGGATGACCTGGAGCATGTACACATGGTGTTCGGTAACAAAACCCTGACAGGCTTCAAAAATCTCCTCCTTGCTGGCTCCCAGTTTCTTGTGGTAAACCTGATCGATGTCCTGCATGGTGATTTGTTTCCCTTCGCAGATTTTGTCGATCAACTTGGTACCCACTACTCCGCTTGTGGAACTCAACACACTTGACAGTTTGATGTTGGCATCCTCCAATATCCGGATAATCCGGTTCTTGTTCGAAGCGTTGCTTTGTACCAACTTTGTCCGGTAACGTGTCAGGTCGCGTAACTCACGCTGCTCCTTGCCCGGTATGTAGCTCGGTTTAAGAAGCCCGGCAAGCAACAGCTTGCAAAGCCACGCACTGTCTTTTTTATCGGTTTTATGCCCCGGAACGTATTTCACATGGGCAGCATTCACGATCCAAACCGTCAGTCCGGCAGGTTCCAAAACATTGTAAACAGGCTTCCTGAATACCCCCGTGCTTTCCATGACAACGTGTGTTATCCCGTTTCCCAATAACCAATCTCTCAATTCCTTCAAAGAACTCGTGATGGTGTCAAACTCCCGGGTCTGCTTTTTTATCCCTTCACCATCAATGGTTGCTACTACTACTTTCTTGTGTACATCAAGTCCGCATCCTCGTGATACGACTTGACTAAATGATACTTCAGGTGTTTCCATTCCTATTGACTTTTAGTTACTTGGCTTATGCCAGAACTAAATTAATAATCTTCAATAAAATTGGCAACCTTCGCATCGCACAAAATTTTCATTCTCTCGGGTGTCAATAAATTGTCATGTGGGTTTCATATTAGTTCGTCAATTTCAGATTACATAATCAGCTTGTAGCCTTTACCATGAACGTTGATGATTTCAACTTTCGGATCATCTTTCAAATGTTTCCGGAGTTTAGTAATGTAAACGTCCATGCTACGTGCATTGAAATAGTTGTCATCTATCCATATTGTTTTCAGGGCAAAGTTACGTTCTAAAACCTTGTTTGCATTGTTGCACAGCAAACGGAGCAATTCAGCCTCTTTGGTGGTTAACTTTACTTCATCTTCTTCACCTCCGGTGAGAATTTGCTTACGCGAATCGAAGGTGTAAATACCCAATTGATAAACAGCATCTTCGTGCGAATTGCTATCCTGACTTACCCGTCGCATAATGGCTTCAATACGGAAAATCAACTCTTCCATGCTGAACGGCTTTGTGATGTAGTCGTCGGCACCGATTTTGAAACCTTCCAATACATCTTCCTTCATGTTTTTCGCGGTCAGGAAAATAATCGGAACATCCATATTAAGTATACGGATATCTTTGGCCAACGAAATGCCATCCTTTTTAGGCATCATGATATCCAGAATACAGAGGCTGTAAGGTTGATTTTTAGTGAATCCTTTGTACGCTAACTCTCCATCGGAATATAAATCTGTTTCATATCCTTTGGCAATCAGATATTCTTTCAATAACAATCCAAGGTTTTCATCATCCTCGGCCAATAGCAATTTTACTTTTTTTTCCATGGTCTTCTGTGTTTATCGGAAAATATATCATGAATTTTGTTCCTTTATTTGGCGCGCTTTCAACTTTTATCTTTCCCTTGTGGGCATCAATAATGATTTTAACATAGCTCAAGCCTAATCCAAAGCCTTTTACATCGTGTACATTACCAGTTGGGACGCGATAAAAGCGCTCAAAAATCTGGCCAACATGTTCGCTTTGTATCCCAATACCATGATCTTTTACCGAAACGATCAAAAAATCGTCTTTAATTTCGTTCGAGATGATAATTCTGGGTTCGTCCTTACTGTATTTTACAGCATTATCGAGCAAGTTAAACAAAACATTGGTAAGATGTACCTCATCAGCCTTAATGATTGCAGGGTCAGCTTTTAAATCGGTGGTTAACTCGCCATTTTTAGACTTCACCCTAAGTTCGAAGTTTAAAACAACAGAATTAATCAGCGTATTAATATTTACTTCTTTGAATTTTAGTTTCAGTTTCCCTTCATTAAATACTGCCATTTGAAGTACTTTTTCAACCTGAGTAGTTAACCGCTTACTTTCCTGAAATATGATTCCGGAGATATGCTCAATGGTTTTTGGAGTATTGGTAACCGTATTGTCGCGCAACATCTGACTGGCCAGCGAAATGGTCGAAATCGGTGTTTTCAGCTCATGAGTCATGTTGTTAATGAAGTCGTTTTTGATGTTTGATAGTTTTTTCTGTCGAAGAATAATTAGTATCGTGAAAACGAAAATACCAATCAGCATAGCTGTCAGAACGAACGTTGGAATAACAAGGAACCCGGTTTCTTTCAGAAGATAGGTTTTCTGTCGCGGGAAGTATAGGAAAAGCCAGTTTGGTTGGAGGATATCATCATGTGGGAACAAGAGGATTTTGTAGTCATTTTGTTGGGCAGAGTTGAAATTTTTATCTCCATATACTAACTGTTCTTTTCCTTGGGGAAATGTCTTTAGGGCATATCTGAAATCAAGATTTATGCCCTGTCTTTTTAGTTCTGCCTTAATCGATCTTCCAAGAGTACTTACGTCTCCTATACGGTCTTCAATTGGTAATTGTGAGAGTATCGCGGCCTGAGTTTGTAGTTCAAACATTCGTGCTCTCAGATCAAGTCTTGCTTCGTATTGTTTTCGGGCAAATCCATCTGATTCGTGTAAAATATCGAAGGCATTTGGATATTCTCCAGGTTTTCCGCGTTCACTTTCTACTTTGTCTGCTTCTTCATTACCAAAATCTACGGCAATTTCCTCACGATGAATTACACCTGAAGTTCTTTGAGAATATTGGTAGGAAAGGATTTTGCTTTGTATGGTAAGTGTTCCAGAGGTTGATTGTTGGATACTTCCAGGGAAAATACCATTGCTTCTGGGAGTGGTAAAATCTTTAGCCAGATCCACCAACAATGAAGCCTCATCCATTTCAAGTTGGTATACAACTTTAGTCAATGCGCTGTTTACTTGAGCGTTAAATTGCTCTTCTTTTATTTCAAGTGCTTTCATGATCGAATTGGTCTGAACCAGAATCAAACTGGTCATCACCAAAACCATGATCACAATTAATATAAGTATTACCCTTCTACTCATAGCGCAAATATAATCTTTAAAAATGCTGATAATAAATACTTAACAATATTTAACACAGGTGTTTCTGTCAATAAACGTTAAAGAATTAGCTTCTGAAAATAGAAGTTGGGATTGCTATTTCAAGTTCAGATTTAGTTTTGGCAACTAAATTAGATGAAACCCTTTGGGGTGAATGAAAGGGAAAGTAGTTAAAGACGTAAAAGCAATTTCTATTCGGCAGGGGTTGGATCTGGGTACCGGTCTTTAATTTTGTCGAGGGCAACCTTTGATGCATTTTGCTGGGCTTCTTTTTTTGACGCGCCAGAGCCTTTCCCCAAAAGCTCATTGTCGACTTCGATGACAGCAGTGAACCAAGGCTGTTTTCCGTCATTTTTGCTTTCGTCGGTGGTATCGAACGAAACTGCTTTTTTGTTTTTCTGCGACCACTCAATCAGCTGACTTTTGTAGTTGGAGTTCGTGTTCTGCACTTCAACCAGGTTAACGTAGTTGTTCAGCAGTTTTCGGGTGATAAATTTTTTTGCTTCCGGATAACCTTTGTCCAGGTATATTGCACCGATGAGCGCTTCGAGCGTGTCGCCGTAGATATGGCTCGATTCGATGGTTGAA
Source organism: Bacteroidales bacterium (assembly GCA_038209805.1). Classification (GTDB taxonomy): domain Bacteria; phylum Bacteroidota; class Bacteroidia; order Bacteroidales; family Prolixibacteraceae; genus Aquipluma. Next base: position 4,490 of record JBBQXI010000318.1, read on the forward strand.
GTAGTGTTAGATTGAATGTAATGGTTTAACCCAATCTGATAAGTCAACTGGGTCAGAAAACTTCGGTTAACCAGCTTCGAACGCATTTGGGTCAGATAGCCCTCGTCTTGATTTGGGAAACGGTTGTAAAGAAAATCGGCAATCGCAGCCCCTAATATGGCATCGCCTAAATATTCAAGCCGTTCATTATTAATGTAATTACCTTGCGAATCTATTTTCGAAGCCGATTTGTGTATAACGGCAATATCGTATATTCGCAGGTTTGTTGGATAAAAACCCAGTAGCGATCTTAAAAATAAATAAAACTCTTTTCTAGAAGAAGAAAAGAGTTTTATTCTTTGAACGATAGTTCGTATCACTTGTGTTAAATTTTCTTGAAAATAACAGTAGCATTGTGCCCACCAAAACCAAACGTATTGCTTAATGCAGTTCTGATTTTGCGCTCTTTAGCTACATTGAACGTGAAATCAAGTTTTGAGTCGATTTCAGGATCATCATTAAAGTGATTAATTGTGGGTGGAATTATACCGCCTACAATCAACCACTTTACTGATGATCCTGAAATTGACCCAAAACTCGATTTCACATTCAATGTGGCAAAAGAACGTAAAATCAAAATTGCTTTAAGTAACACTTTTGGTTTTGGTGGACACAACGCTTCTGTTATTTTCAAGAA
>JBBQXI010000319.1:0-5114 GCA_038209805.1 Bacteroidales bacterium
CACATCGGTTGAGTGAACCAGATGCTCGCTTGATAAATTAGTTAGTGGCTCTGCCAAAACGATTGTTCCCTGATCTTCTGCTAATTTTTGAACGAGTAATTTGATTTGCTTATCAGGCGAAAGCTGACCAACAATGACCATTTTTTGGGTTGAGGTATTCCATCTTTCAACTAGTTTTTCAAGTTCTGAAGATGCAAGTTGAGCACTGGAAGAACAACTTTGGATGTTCCGGAATTTGGGGAGTTCCTCATCGGAGAATCCGTAAAGCGGCTCTCCAAGTGGAATATTGATGTGAACCGGGCCTGAATTTGCGGATAAAACCAGATTCAGCGCTTCGTTAATTTGCAGGTTATTGTGTCTGAAGTCATCTTCGCGTTCGGCTTCCTCCAAACTGATGCTTTTCAACGTATGGTTTACAAAAAGATTTTCCTGGCGGACAGTCTGCCCATCGGCCTGATCGACCCATCGGCGCGGGCGATCAGCTGTTAAAACAACAAGCGGTATTTTCTGGTAAAAAGCCTCGGCAATGGCTGGTCCGTAATTGACGGCAGCAGTTCCTGAAGTACATACTACAACAACCGGTTTCCGATTGGCCAGTGCAATTCCCAATGCCTGATAACCGGCGCTTCGTTCATCAACCACATTTAGGCAGTTAAATTCCGACAATCCAAAAAACTGATTGATTAAAGGTGCGTTGCGGCTTCCGGGTGAAATTACCACATCGGTAATTCCTTTCTGCAAAAGCAGCGAAGCCAGTTGCTGAATGTGTTTCTTATCTGTTATCATTTTTGTATTTATCCTTCAGGATTAATTACAGACAACAAGGTTTTTGCCTTTTGGTTGGTTTCATCCCATTCTTTTTCTGACACTGACCTACTGGTAATTCCACCTCCGGCATATAAAATGAATTCGGTGGGCGTAATTTCCATGCATCGCAAATTTACGAATAGCGAAACTTGTTGATTTAATCGCCACGGACCTAAATAACCGGTATAGTATTTTCGCTCATGGGTCTCGTTCTTCCGAATAAATTCAGCAGCCAAATCTTTTGGCAATCCACAAACCGCAGGCGTTGGATGCAAATCGGCAATAAAATTTCCCAAACGCTTTTCGATCTTTTCAATCGGAAAGAAAAACGATGTTTTCAAATGAGCCACTTTGCCACTTTCCAGAGTTTCAGGGCCTTTGGTTTTGTACTTATGAATGTCGAAATTAAAGAAAACATCTAACATATACCTGGAAACAAATGCCTGTTCTTCGATGTCCTTGGTACTCCAGTAATATTCATCGGCGCCAGGTTTCCGAACCTGAGTACCGGCCAGAGAAACGGTTTCAAACTGTTCACCATCCGATTTAATCAAAACTTCTGGAGTTGCCCCCATCCAAATTCCGGCAACCGGCAAATTAACGAGATAAGTGAATGCATTGGGCGTTTGATCGTGCAACTGCAAAAAAGTATTTCCCAATGAAGTATCTGTTCGTTTAGCTGGTATCTGGCGTGAGATAATAACTTTGGAGAGCGCTCCCTCCCGAATTTCAGTAACGGTTTCATCAATCAGCTTTAGGTAATCATCTTTGGTTTGAAATTTACAAGTTCCGGCTTCTTCGTTCTTGCTGAAAGGCTCAAAACTGTACATATCTATATCACCATCCGGATCAAAATCTTCAAAGAAAGTATCTGATTTAAGCAAAATAACGGGACTTTTTTCAGTAATAGAATATGGTGCAAAAACGAAGCCTGCTTCTCCGTTTAGCTGATCGAACCGATCGAAAAATACAACATCAGAAGCATTACCGACAATCAGACCCAAACGTGATTCGTTCGGAAAAAACCAGCAAGCAAATGCAATTTGTTTTTCAATTAACTGATCAAGAATGGTAGCAACTTTATTTCTCATGTGTTTTTACAATCATATTGGTCACTCTTGCAGTTGAAATTAATTTACCAGATTCTGATTTTATGTCAACGTTCCAGACATGAGTCCGTTTTCCCAAATGCAGTATTTCGGCCCGGGCATAAACGATGCCACCGTCAGCCTTCCCAGTATGGTTGGCGCTCACCTGAATTCCCCGAATATCATATTCCTGAATATCGACAGTAAGCATCGAGCCAAAGCCAGCAACTGTTTCAGCCAAAGCCAGATTAGCTCCTCCATGGAGGAATCCTCCCGGTCGAAAAGTGCGGTGATCAACAGGCATCGTAGCCTCAACCCAACCTTCGCCATAGGACGTAAAACGTATTCCGAGGTGCTCAACCATCGTATCCTTCAGGTAATGATCGAGCATTTCAACCGGAGTTGAATAGGTAAGTTTTGGTATATCCATCCAAATAAAATTAAAAGCGTGAAATTAGGAAAATGGAATGACGCAGACAATTCTAAACTGAAAATAGGATGGATAATCGATTATTTGATCTCGATATCTTCAGAAAAATCATTGCCTGAGATGTTCAGATCCAAAGAAGGATTTTCCTTTGTTTCGGAAATAAAATAAAGTTTCGATTCGTGGCTGCCAAGCGTAACTGAAATTCGGGTTGGTCTACCGAGACCCAGACTAAAACCAGGCTCCCAAACGAATACCCACCCCTCTTTTAATCCAATTAAATCGGATAAAAGATAACTTTCGGTAACAACGTTATCGGTATCATTCAGTACCAGCACACTCCATGCCTTAACTTTTTTATATCTCCTTACAGCAACTTTATTGATTACATTATTGCCCCAGAAAGGGAGTAGTGCACTTTGTGGCCGGGTTGAAGGCTCAAGGAAGCGCCACAATTGCAATTTATCGCTTTCCATGATTTTAAAATTGTCGGAAATTCCAACTGAACCACCCATAAAAGCAACCCATAAAGCAATGCTCTTTTGCTCGTCAAGCGTGAAATCGCTTTTGTAGTTACGAAGAAAAACCACATCCGGATCGTTCTGCCAGAAAACATTGTTGAAATATTGTGTGTTGTAACTTTCTTCAATAATATGTCCGGCGGTCTGTTCTTCCCATTTCCATCCCTGATCTTTGTCTATTCTGACTGCATCAACATAGCCAATAAGCGGTGAATAAGGCGCTCTGTTTGCAGTAATGAAGCTTCCGGCACCAACAGATTCTCGAATAATATCCATAATTGCACGAAGAACCTGAACCGAAGATTTAGCCTTTCTTGACTTCGAAGACTCGGATGAATTTTGTAGCCCCCAATCTAAGCGATCAATCTCGTAATAAGTAAATCCCATTTCATGGAATTTTTTAAACACTTTCGAAATGTGATTCTTCACATCTTCCACATTTCCATCCAAAGCATATAATTTCCCATCAATATCCTGATCCATGACAATCGGGTTGTCCTCTCCATCCTTTAATATCCAGCGGGGATGATTCCTGAAGATCCGACTCTTTTCGTGAACAACAAAAGGAGCGACATAAATGCCGGCACGATATCTTCTGCTGAAAATTGCTCTGGCCACACTATCCATCGACTTTGGCCACGCATCATTATTGTCAAGCCAATCGCCTGGAATACAATAACCTGGTCCAACATGCACTGCAGTCAAAGGAATGGGCGGAACGGTTTCATCGAGTACCTGAAGCTGTTCGAGTAAATATTTATAGCTGAACGCGGTTCGGAAATCTTGAAAAGAAGACCAGAAATAATTGGTATGGGTATCGCGCCGAGCCTGATTTTGCTCAGAGATACTCCAAGCCAGATTTTGCATAGCCCCAAAAGGCTGATTGCCATAATAAACAAATAAATCGGGTAGCTTAATGAATTCGTCTTTCAGCGGAATGTTTTCTGTTGCAAAACCTGCCTCGAAAAAAACTTCCTCTTTCCCAAACTTACTATCATTTAGACCCATACGACGCGGACGATTATAAATAGAACTGCGTTGAATAAAGTCAGTTTGCTCATAGGCTCCAATGGACAGCGTATCTCCGTTTGGTGCAATCAGACCTGTCATCAGGAAACTATCATACGACCAGGCTTCTTCATCGGGATAATTGAGTGATTTTCTATTTGTTGATTTTCTGAAATCAAAAATTCCGGATTGACCACCAGTCCCAAATCCCTGTTTAAAAAAATGATTGGCTCCCGTTATGTATCCTTCGCCCAGTGGATTAAACCAACTTGGGGCATTTTTCATTCCACTGATTTCGGCTCCGATTGAAATCGTATTTGAATGAGTCCTTAAATCAAGCATCACAAATCCACCATCAACCTCATAAATGATACGTTTACCTTTTCGGGAATCACCCATGAATGTATTTCGTACAAATATGCTCTGCCCATTAATCGATGGGCGACAATTAGACAAACGGATACTTCCTGCGAAAATATCAAATGTACCATCTTCATGCAAAATCCATTCGGGTTTACCGAGAAGGAAATCGAGATGTCGTAAATTGCTGGGTGGAGGAGTAAACGCCTGAGAGAACCGTGGGAAGGAGATAATACTCGCTCCAAGGCCGGCACTCATCAATTTCAGGAACGTTCTTCTTTCAAAAGATTTAAGGGGCATATCTCTTGTTAAGTTTAAATACGATTGCCTAAATTTAACAACTTTTAACAGACAAAGACAAGGACTTTCAGTTATAAATAAAGAAAATAGAAGAAGAAATTTAATCAATTCTTAATCTAAACTGAAAGCCATTGACAATGACGTATCTAACAAAAATCAATCGAAATTTTCCGGATAAATTCATCTGAAATAATGATTCGAAGGATTTAGATTTAAAGCAAAATCAACACCTTTCTAAAGAAAAATTGCTAGTTCCTTAGAGCCTCAACCTCATCAATCGTTTTTGGTTTTGCTTTTCCAAGCATTTTATATCCATTTTCAGTAACCACAAAATCTTCCTCGTTACGAATTCCTCCAAAATTTCGGAATTTCTCAATCTCATTCCAATTCAAAAAGTCAGTGAACTTTCCTTCCGATTTCCACAAATCAATTAATTCAGGAATAAAATAGATTCCCGGTTCAATGGTAAAAACATGTCCGGGACGAAGTTTTTTAGCGAAGCGAAGCGATTTCAGTCCAAACTGAGTGCTTTTTGGTTCTCCACCATAACCAACCCAAACTTCTCCTAAGTCTTCCATATCGTGAACATCGAGACCCATCATA
>JBBQXI010000320.1:0-5102 GCA_038209805.1 Bacteroidales bacterium
ATCCATCGGAAGTGTGTCGATATTCAGCATCGCGTGGCCGAAATGCTTGTGCCGGGCAATGTTCCTGAAGTGATACATGAAACGATTATGGCCGGATTATCTCCTGACTTTCAACAGAATTTTATGGGTTTCGGCAGCCGACAGGTGAAGTTTCTGGGTCATGGCATTGGTCTTACAGTTGACGAATACCCGGTTTTGGCAAAAGGGTTTAAGGAACCTTTGAAAGAAAACATGGTTTTTGCTGTCGAGCCGAAAAAGGGAATTGAGGGCGTTGGGATGGTTGGTATTGAAAACACCTTTATTGTCACTCCCGATGGTGGGCGTTGCATCACCGGTCATAATCCCGGGTTGATATTCGTTGAATAGTAAAGCTGTTAAAATCAGGATTTAAAAAACTTATCAGATTCATTGATCTTGCCAACCATTTCAACCCACAAATCCTTATTCTTATATTTTTACTCATACCTCAACACCTCCGCTGGGTTTCTCGTCGCTGCTTTTCAGCTTGTATAGCTCATTCTGAACTGTACAATTCCCAATGCCAGTATATTTCCCCAACTCATTGAGGTTCTTTAAGCAAAGTTTTCGATGCTCTTATTTTCACCTTCCTGCTATTCTTCGAATCGCACATTTACGTTTCCTCCGGAGGCATGCATATATACAGGAATACCTCCATTATTCATTGCTCCTTTTACACGGTTTTTCTCTGATTTTCCTGAAAAATTTTGAAGTTCAATGTTTACCCGGTCGGACTGCAAATCCAGATCGAGGCCAAGTTTTTTCCCATTATGAATGACTGCATCGACACCACCACCACTGGATTCAAGGTATAATTCCTTGCTCAAGTTTCGAATATCAACATGAACTGATCCACCGCTCGATTTGGCTTTTACAGATGCAGCTTCTCCGGTAACACTCACACCACCCCCGCTACTACTTGCATCCACATTACCATGAATATTCTTTAGACCACCACCCGAAGACTTTGCCTCAGTGGCTCCGGTAACATTTTCCAAGTGTACACCTCCGCCACTACTCGAGAAATTGTGCGTTCCCGTAACTCCTGAAATTTTCACACCACCACCGCTGGACGAAACATTGCATGACATTTCTTTCGGGACAATAATGGTTAATGAAATACCCACGTTATTCCAGAAATTCATACGTGATTTGCGTTCAACATTTGCGGTAATAACAGAACCACTTTTTGAAAAATTCAGATCGAATGCTTCCAGAACCTCGTTCAGAATAGGATCAGATGGGGATAATAGGTTACCATTTTTTCGCACAAATGCCTGTATCACAACCTGGGGCTGATCGTGTGTTTCAACATGAACTCCTCCGCCTGATGACTTGGCATTGAGTGTGCCCGGCTCTTTCATTTCAAAAGTTTTCGTAATGGTAGGTTGGTCATCTTTCGAATATCCATTCAACGAAAACAGAGATATCATCATTGCAACGAATGCAAACATTTTCATAAAAGTCAAAATTTTCATAGCGAGTCTTTTAATTGTTTAAATGTGGCTGTCGGATATAAGGACGCATTATTTTTCCTTCCGTTGCATTTTGAATTGTTTTTTATACGGAATAGTTGGTCTATTCATACCTCAACGCCTCTACTGGATTTCTTGTTGCCGCTTTCCAGCTTTGCCAACTTACCGTAATCACTGCAATTCCCAATGCCAGCAAACCGGCCAGAGCAAAAATCCACCAGCTCAGATCGGTTTTATAAGCGAAACTTTCGAGCCATTTATTCATGGCATAATATGAGATTGGTGTGGCAATTACAAAAGCGATGGCTACCCATTTCACAAAGTCGCGGTTAAGCATGGTCATGACTTCCGAAACATTTGCTCCGTTTATTTTGCGGATGCCGATTTCAGTCGATCGATTGATAACAGCCAGAGAAGTGAGACCTACAAGTCCTATACAGGCAAGAAAAATGCAAATAGCACCGGCCCAACTTACAATTCGGCTCCACCGTTTCTCCTCCTTGTAGAAATCATCAAATTTCTGATCCAGAAAATTGTATTTCATAGGTAAATCGGGTGAAATGTTTTTCCACGCAGCGGCTATGGCGGCTAATGCTTTCGACGGATCTCCCGGATTAATCCGCACAAAGAGTGAGTTTGGTTTGTAGTTAGCTGGACACAAAAACATTTGTGCCCGGACGGTTCGGGTTAAATCTTCAAAATTAAAATTCCGGATGACGCCGATAATTACTTTTCTTTCGTTTCCTTTGTCATTAGTAAATTCTTTCCCCACTGCCTCTTCCGGAGTTAAATCCAAGATATCATGAACCAGCGCTTCATTTACAACGACCGATGTTACTGCATCGGAAGCTATCATTGGATTAAATGTTCTTCCTGCAATAAGTTTCATGCCTAAAACATCCAGAAATTCAGAATCTACCGGATATTCAATAACAGTTTCTTCTTTATTGTCGAATTTGTATCTGCGCCCCATCTGACCTTCATCATTTCCAAGTCCGATGGATGAACTGGTAACTCCCAATACGCTGCTTTCCGATTTTAGTATCTGTTTAAAAACCGCAAAATCTTTTTGCAAATCAATAACTTGAGTATTGATAGTCACTACATTTTCTTTATCAAAACCCAGGTCTTTAGATTGCATAAAACCGAGTTGGCGCATGAATACAATCATCGAGATGATAAGTCCAATGGAAAGCACAAACTGAAAAGAGACCAGTGACTTGGTGAAAAAATTTGATCCGGAGAACTTGAGATTCCCTTTCAGCACTTCCGAAGGTTGAAACCCCGAAATAGCCAATGCCGGATAAATGCCTGAAATTAACCCAGCCAGCAACACAACACCAGAAAGAAAACCAATCATTTCAGGATATTGCCTGAATGAGAACGACAATGACCGCCCTGAAAGCTCGTTGAAAAAGGGCAATAGGGTATAAGCCAGCATTAATCCTATAACCGCGGAAATCACGCTCATTAATAATGATTCGGACAGAAACTGGTGAACGAGCTGATACCGGTGTCCTCCTGTAACTTTCCTGATTCCTACTTCTTTCGATCTTCCGGCTGAGCGGCTGATGGCCAATGTAATGAAATTGATGCATGCAATGAGTAAAACTCCGATGGCAATGCTCATCAGTATCCAGCTGTTTTTTGGATCGGAAGCTCCCCACTTGTCAATTTTTATGCCGGTGTGAACGTCGGTTAAGGGCTGAAGGCCGAATCCGTTTGTTGGACTTCCATCATTCTTTTTTTCTGTTTCACCCGGAAAATATTTGTGTCGGAATGAGGAAATACGAGCCAGTTCGTTCATTAGTGTACTATTTTCGTGTAACAAAACGTACACCGAAATTCCAATGGTCATATTCCAGTCTTTAAGGCTGGCTTTTCCATATTCAGTGTTCAGAATGTAATCGAAATTGCCAATAATATCGAATTGAACACTTGAGTTGACCGGAATATTTTCGGTTACCGCCCCAACTTCAAAAGGTTCGAACTGATCACCGTTTCGGATTTCCACGGTTTGTCCAACCACATCGGTTCTGCCAAACAGCTGAAGGGCTTTTTTACGTGTAAGTACTATGCTTGTTGGAGATTCCAATGCGGTGGAGGTGTTTCCCGCAATAAGTGGAAATGAAAAAATCGAGAATAACTGAGGATCGGCATACGATACATTGATTCGATGAATTTGATTCCCGATACGAATGAGTTTTTCGCCAGCCGGTTTAATCCGAACAAAATCCTCAATATCTGCTAAATCCAGCTTCATTGCTGGTCCAAGCGGTGTGGCCGATGATGGTTCGCTTCCTTCGCGGTCGCTGAACGACCACCAGTCGTAAACACGGTAAATACGCGATGCTTTGGTGTTAAATCGGTCGAAACTAAATTCGTTAACGGTATAAAGGAGGAATAGGCTGAAACATGCCAGCCCAATTGATAATCCCAGTATATTAATCAGTGCCAGCACTTTTTGCCTGGCCAGATTACGAATTGCTATTTTGATGTAATGTCTGATCATGGTTCAGAGTTTAAAAGATTAAATTATTCGTATCTCAACGCTTCCACCGGGTTTCTCTTAGCTGCTTTCCAACTTTGCCAACTTACCATTAGCAATGCAATTTCCAAATTCAGCAAACTAGCCAGTGTAATTAAATTGATTAGTCTGATTGCTGGTTTTGTGATCAAATTCCGATAGGTTGATTTGGCAATATTTCGCATAAGTCAGATTTTTAGCTTATAACTTTGTTAATTGGGTTAAAAATCCTTCAGCATAAAGCATAGTTGCACTTATTATCAGTCCGATGCAACTGCCGAATGCCACTTCTTTCCAGGAATGCCGTCCCAACGCAATTCTCGACCAAGCGATTAATCCCGAGAACAGGAAAACAGCAATCCCGATTCGGAGATCAGCTGTCATAACCAGCGCAGAGAGATAAATATTCAGTGACACATGAAGCGAGCTCTTTATAAACAGATTGATAATCTGTGAGATAATAATAAGTATGGTTCCAAACAATACGCTTAAGCTGAAGTCTGAATCCGGATTATTCTTGAACAAAATGACTGTTACAACAACCATTAACGGGATGATAAAAGTGAACAGTGTTTTCCGTTGTATCCTGTCTGAGACATCAAAATTGGTGTAGGTTCCATTTTTTGATTTGAAATACATCCGCAGAAACAAGGGCAGGAAGATACACCCGATAATCAATACTGAATTCAGTAGCGCTTTTTCAAAATCTTCAAAAGCAAACATCATTACCACCACAAATAGTGGAATAGTCAGCAATGGATGGCCAATAAAGGAGATTGCTTTCGCGATTTTAAGTTGCTCTGTTTTCATAATTTGTTTCAAAGAATATTTCGTTATTAATTCGGTCAGAATAAATAACTATTCGTACCTCAACGCCTCTACTGGATTTCTTGTTGCCGCTTTCCAGCTTTGCCAGCTTACGGTTAGCAGCGCAATTCCTAATGCCAGCAAACCGGCCAGAGCAAAAATCCACCAGCTCAGATCGGTTTTATAAGCGAAACTTTCGAGCCATTTATTCATGGCATAATATGAGATTGGTGTGGCAATTACAAAAGCGATGGCTACCCATTTCACAAAGTCCC
>JBBQXI010000321.1:0-5072 GCA_038209805.1 Bacteroidales bacterium
TTCCAGAAGGTTTTGCAAAGGTAGTTTTGTACACTGCAGTTCCTGAAAACGCCTTGTAACTGGCGCCTTCAATTTCGGCCCATGAACCTAATTTAGAAAGCCTTACCGGTTTTGGAAGTTCAGGACCTCCACTTACGAAAGTCAGTGTCCAATCAGGTTCAAATCCAATTTTATCTCCTGAAGTCTTCCAGTAAGCATATTCCGGAGCATTTACTTTGCCTGGAAAAATCTGCACCAGACAGCTTTCGCCCGGTTTTAGCTGTAGATAGACTTCGCCAAAATTAGCATCAGATTTGGTGTGCGCTTTGCCGAAACTCCCATTCATTGGATTGTATAAAACAGCCGATCCAATTTTAGTTTCGAGAGAAACCATACCGTCGATGATTTCGACACCACGATTAGCAATGAAATAAGTTGTGTTAACGCCATCAACCCGACGAATGCATTGCAATCCGCGCTCTGCCATAATTTCATGGCGGATTTTAGCCTGAAGAAGCAATTCAGATAAGTTACCAACCAAAATATGGCCTTTGCCCACTTTAGCTCTCTGAATAGTGCTTCCTGCTTGATTGACCAAATACAAAGATTTTTTTAATGCCTGAAGTCTGACTTGCCGTTCGGACAATTTACCCAATCCGGGAACATCAACCGGTAGTTCTTCCATCAGAACAGTGGCACCTTCTTTGGCCAAAGCAATTATTTTCTCGAATGTTTCAAGTGGAATCAACTTTACCGGAGGAAGCAAAACCGTTTGATAGTTGGTTCCACCTGTCTGTATTTTTCCTGATTTTGTTTCGAGCTGAGCGATTTGACGGTCAGAAATATAATCAAAAGCATATCCTTTTTTGAAGAGGTACTCGGCTGCATTGCGAACCGACGAACCTTTGGCTGCACCATCGAAATGTAGTAACATCGATTTTCCGCGAACAGCATATTCATCTGAAATTGGATAATAAAGCAAAATATCATTGTCGGGTTTTCCGGACTGAAGAAACGATTGCGAGCGGGCAATGTATGTATTCAATGTTCCAAAATCATTCCAGAACGTATTGCTTGGCGCAAAATTTACAGCAGCATAAAACATCCAACCCGGCCACGAAGCATCTTGCGGCGAAAAGGTTGTTCCATGGTAAAAGACATGGTTGATTCCGGCCAGTAGGAACAAGTCAATCGCCTGTTTTACATCAGACAGCGAAGCTTCAAAATGATCTTTCAGCCAGGTTGCCGATTCGGATGAAGCCAATTTTTTGCCCATCACATGAGCGACAGAGGATGCCGTTTTTACTTTCACAATATCTTCACCCTCGGTTTCTGGAATGTCGGCAGCAGCATACAAATCCAGAATATTGGCCGGAGCACCGTGTGCCTGATTACGGATTATTTTTCCACCTTTTGCTGCCCAATCGTGCCAGCGTTGCGTATATTTTTCAAGTATCAAGTCCGAAATTGTTTCGCGGTAATCAGACAAAACACGTTGATTGTATTCAGCATTGTCTTGTCCTAATAATGCTGGAAGATATTCGCGAAGATCGTAGCCACGTCGTTTCTGAAATTCGTCGAACATCAGTGGTGTAAAGTTAGCTTCACCTCGTGCATCATCCACTTCGTACGAATCATTAAAATAAGCCCTCAATCCACTAATGTCGTGACCTGCAAACGAAGTTGTAAAATGCCCCAAATAGTTATCAATGGCTTTGTCTGAAAAATGGTCGATTACATCCCCTTCGCCGCCAGGACCAGCACGTTCGACCATTTTACCATGCCAACCTTCAAAAACAGCAAACAATTTCCAAAGACCTGCCGGAGCTGTCCAGTTGAGTTTTCCATCAGCATCAACTCTTGAAGTCAGGTTCAGGATTTCGCCTTTATCGGAATAAGCCATTAAGACTTGCAATGGCATTGGTCTTGAATACCGAACCTGTTCTATTGCCCAGTTCTGCAGGCTGTCTTCGTTGTCACTGACCGGGTATTTTAATTGCGACAACTCCAATTTAGGCCGACTTATTGTTCGAAGCATCGGCTCTTGTTCCATGGTCACTTTTTCCTGAAGCTGACCACCTTCCTTAATCAGTGCATACGATTGCACAGACATGTATTTGCAAGCATCGGCTGGTGTTACCCACAAACCGCCAAAAGGCCAGCCTGAAGCCATTGCGAGATCGATACCCATATCAAGTTGTTTGCCTTCCTGAAGGGTGTATTCCAGATTTTTAACCCATTCCGGAGAAAGAAATTTGATGAAGCGACTTTCGTAACCATGAACGCCGTAAATCGGAGTAATTTCTAATCCGCCCAATCCTGCTTTGGAATAGACTTCCATCGTGGCTTTCAGGTTAGTTGGATCGACAGCACTCCCCACCCACCACCAACGACTCCAGGGTTTTGCTTCTTTGGTAATTTGGGGCCAACCCGGATTGGGTTGTATTTTTTGCCCTGAGGCACTGGTAAATGATAATATTAGAAAAGCAATTAACGACGACAAGTACAACGATGTTGAATTTCGGAATGTATTCAGTTTCATTTATTAGAAATTTTATTTATTCAGTCTTAACAAGCTAATTTTTTCTCTTAAAAATCATATTGACCGCAAGGTAAATCTAAATGAGAACTTGCAAAAGTTTTAAAAACTCAATTTAGTTTAATAAACCTTAATTCAATGATTTCTCAATCTCAACAGCATAAATATTTGATTGTCCTTCAAAATTAGCCCTGAAAATGATCCATTTATCATCGGGACTAAAATGCACGTTTGGTTCGAGCTTGTAATTGTGGTGTTTCATGTTTACAAGGCGCTCCGACTTGAATTTATCACCTTCAGGCGTAAACAAATAAATCCATTGTCCGTCGGGAGCTTTGGCAACCGCACCCGGATCGCCACCATCGCCGGCAAACAGGGTTTCGGTCGAATTCGAATTGTAATGTACACTCCATTCGTTCCTTTCCAAACTGTATTTTATTTCCTTGCCCGAAGCAACATCATAACCACCAACAAAAAATAGTTCGCCTTTTGGCTGTTGCAGGTCGAACCAGATGGTTTTTCCGCTTTTGCCAAACCACTCGTGACCCCAGATTTCCTTTTCGATGGTACGCCTATGAATCTGAGTTATCTGTTTAGTATTTACATCGATGGTCCAGACCCTATCGACTTTATGCCAGGGACCTTCGTGGCAAAACATTAATAAATTGGGATTTACCGATGAGAATTGCACATGATTGAGCCAGGCGTTATCGGTAAATATTTTATTGAGTTGACCGGTTTGTATATCGATCGTAAATAAGGTTTTCGGAAGTTTTGCTTCATAAATCAAATTAAAGAAATCACTCTTATTCGGATTATTTTTCAAAATTTCTTTCTCTTCTTCTGTAGCTCTCGAACCAGCCAGCAAAGTACCATCAGCATTTACTGTGGTAATCGAAGATTTAAAATCTTCAGGAAAGACATAGACCAACTTTACTTCTTTAGTTGCCGGTTGCAACGAAAAGATACTGTCGTTTATTTGGTAAAATACTGTTTTTGTTTTTTCCGAAACAATTTCGCCATTCATGGGCGATGAGCAAAAAGTAAGCTGATTAATTTCTTTTGTGTCGATATTGATGCTGTATAATTGCTTATTTTTAACATTCGAGTTGTATGTTTCTTCTTTTTTCATGTCAGTTACCTCATCCGGATTCTGTTTGCTACTGTTATAAAATACCATATCAGTGCCGATATACGGATTGTTATGAAAATAGAAACTGAGGCTGTTTCCTTCCATCCGGGCAGTTAATTTCACAACTTTATGATGCGTGTCCTTGTCGATCCACTCGTTGGGCATAGGAGTAACCGAACCGGTTTCGATTACAGGTAGTTTTTGCGAACGACAAGCAGAAACCAGAATTAAAAGGAAAATCGGAAATATGTTTATTGGTCTCATTGGTTTATTGGTTGGTTTATTAGGTTAATCAAATATACAATTAGTATATGCAGAAAGAATCCTGCCCTGTCTGGAAATTCTGACAGTTATTTTTTCGACCGCTATTTTGCAGTGGTCAGTTCTCTTGAATACTATTTCGTTTAAAATGTCCTACTTTAGGTTTAAAAAAGGTGGGCTGCAACACCCACCTTTTTTAAAATATATTACTTAATTTTAATTTATCATGGTTTAATAACCTGTATTCTGAGTATATAATCCAGGTGCAGAATCCAACTGTGACTGAGGAACCGGATAAACAACAAATCCAGCTACTACCTGATTCATTTGTTTTCTAACAGCATCCTCAGTTGTGATCCAGCTATTCATAATTGTGACAAGATTACCACTTCTTTGTAAATCGAACCATCGGCTACCTTCATCGGCAAATTCTCTTCTTCTTTCTTCAAAAAGCTGTGGTAATGTTACTCCAGTTAATGGTGTGGTTCCTATTCCGGCTCTCATCCTTACCTGGTTTACAATTGCATCAACGTCACTTTGAGAACCAGATGCACCATTCAAAATACATTCGGCTTTCATCATCAAAATATCAGTATATCTGATTGCCATAAAATTAATTCCCCAGTCGCTGTAGCTCAATAAGCTTGGTACTTTTGAAAAATCAATATATTTCTGAAAGAACGGACGAGTTTCAGTACTTCCCGCATTATTGTATGATGCAGTATGAATAGTGAATGCTTTACGGACATCATTGGGGTCGTACTTGCTCAACAAATCGTTTGACACAGGTATTGCCTCAAGATTTCCGTTACTTTTTGAATCGCCAATCGATTTAAAATACATATTTGGACACAGTACCCAACAAAAAGTAGCGCCATAGATTGAAGCAGTACCACTTACACCCTGAAGATACATAATGTCGAACACAGCTTCTTTATTAACTGTTGGATTTTGCTTGCCATAAGCAAAGATGTCGCTATAAACAGGATTGAATACAAACAGGCCACTGCTAATAATATCCTGAACCAATGGCAACGCGAGACTCCATTCGTTTAAACCCAGACCAGGACCTTCAACTCCATATGTTGGACCAGAACGTGCCATGTAAACCTGAGCAAGTAACCCTTCAGCAGCATATTTTGTTGCCCGGCCAACATCGAC
>JBBQXI010000322.1:0-5050 GCA_038209805.1 Bacteroidales bacterium
TTTCCAACTTTTAAATGTGTCATTCAGAATATGCTTTCTTGCTTCTTTAACCAACCAAAGATAAAAGGCCAGATTGTGCTGGCTTGCAATCTGCGCTCCAAGCATTTCGCCCGAAATAACCAGATGACGCAAAAATGCCCGGCTATAATGAGAATCAACAAACGAAGTTCCATCAGGGTCAATCGGTGAAAAATCATCAGCCCATTTCCTGTTTCGCATATTCATCACGCCTTTACTGGTGAAAAGCATGCCATTGCGCCCGTTGCGAGTCGGCATTACACAATCAAACATATCAATACCGCGGTCAATTCCTTCCAGAATATTAACTGGAGTACCAACGCCCATTAAATAACGTGGTTTATTCTCCGGAAGTATTTCGTTAACCACTTCAATCATGGCGTACATATCTTTCTCCGATTCTCCAACTGAAAGACCACCAATGGCGTAGCCATCAGCATTATATTGCAGTACGTTTCGCGCAGCAATTTCGCGCAGTGTAGGATAAACAGCTCCCTGGACAATTGGAAACAGCGATTGTGAATACCCGTATTTAGGTGCAGTTTTCTCAAACTGATTCCAGCAACGATCGAGCCAGCGCTGTGTCATTTCCATCGATTTTCGGGCATACTCATATTCTGCATCTCCGGGCGTGCATTCATCAAAGGCCATCATGATGTCGGCACCAATCGTACGCTGAGTATCCATCACATTTTCAGGAGTAAATAAATGAGCTGAACCATCAATGTGCGATTGAAATTTAGCTCCTTCTTCGCTCAACTTCCGAATATCGCCCAACGAAAAAACCTGATAACCACCACTATCTGTCAATATTGGACCATCCCAACCATTAAATTTGTGAAGTCCACCAGCTCGCTCAATGATGGATAAGCCTGGCCGTAAATACAGATGATAAGTATTTCCAAGAATAATTTGTGCACCAATATCCTCCTTTAAGTCTCTCTTGTGAATTCCCTTTACTGAACCGGCTGTACCAACCGGCATAAATATCGGAGTTTCAATTGTACCGTGATCGGTAGTAATAAAACCAGCCCTTGCTTTGCTTCCGCCAGTCGTATGTTTTAATTCAAATTGCATCAAGCTAATTTTTTGAGTGCCCAAAGATAGCTATAAAAGTGGAATGACAGGAAAAAGCAGCAACAGGCTAATTGTTAAATCTAATTAAAAAGAGGAAGGATTTAATCAGCAGGTTTATTAATTTTGCCGCGCATAAAAATGCAGATCTGATCGATTTATTAACCAAGCAACTCCAACGTGGAAATTATTAATTACAGATTATTTACAATCACCGATATAGTGCTGTTAGCCTCTCTGTTAGTTGTATTTATAATACAGATATACTTTTTGCTGAGATACTACTTAAAACTGGCACGACATCGAGACAATGACGTCACCCCAAACTCCAACCGCATCTCAATAATTTTGTCCGTCAGAAATGAAGAACAAAACATCAGGGAGATTATCGGCAAATTTAAAGAGCAACATTTTGAGGATTATCAAATCCTTGTAATTAATGTTCACTCTGAGGACAATACCGACGGAATTTTGAGCGTGCTTGCAGAAACCAATCCCAAGTTGAAGGTTACGACTCTGAGCCAGGAAACTCAGTTTTCTGAAAAACAAATCATCAACATCGGACTCAAAGGATCATCTTCGCCCTGGATCGTTTTGCTTACCTCATCTTCAGGAGAAATCAATCCGGATTGGTTGGCCAACATGAATGGTTTACTTACGCCTGAAATTGATCTGGTTGTTGCTTACACCAACATTGAACGAATGAAAGGATTCCGCAACCTAATTTGCCGGTTGGAACGCTTCAGCCAATTCGTGATCAGCGGGGCATGGACTCTTGCCGGAAAGCCTTTTGTATTCAACGAAGACAATGTTCTTTTCAAACGATCAATGTATTTCGACACGCTCGGTTTCAGGCATAAAATGAACCGGAATTTTGCCAACCTCGAATTAATTTTCAATGAAAATCTAAAAAAAGGACGGGTCAAAATCACAACCAATCCTGATTTAGCAATCCGCGAACACATCGAAGACGACCGTGGAGATCATGTTCGATTACTAAAGAAAGGCGTCCAGGTCAGGCAATGTCTGTCGTGGTCAAAAAAAATCAGTCTATTTCTGGACGACGCGACCAAAAGTCTTCTTGCCGGACTTACTGCTACTGTCATCATTCTTCATCCCGAATACTGGCTTACTTTTTCAGCTTTACCGCTAATATACCTTATCCTGCTTGCTATTATTGTTAAAATGCTGTTAAAACGGCTGAATGAACGAAAAATATTCTTATCTTCGTTTGTGTACATTTTAATAAAACCAATCCTGAACTGGTGGTTTTTTTGGTCGATGTACCTAATTCACCGAAGAAATAGATGGAATTAAATCCTGAATTATCAGACAAAGCTCAGTACGATTTTTCACTGGTTGAGGCAGCGCTAACCGGCGAAGAGAAAGCGTTTGCCAAGCTGATGAGTCGCTACAAGGATGCGATTTATTTTATGCTTCTGAAAATGGTGAATAATAAAAACGATGCTGAAGACCTTACACTCGAAGCTTTTGGTAAAGCGTTTAAAAATCTCCATCAGTATTCACCCAATTATGCGTTCAGCACCTGGTTATTTAAAATAGCCACCAATAATTGCATCGATTTTTTGAGAAAGCGCCGTGGCGTTTACGTCTCCATTGAAAATAATCTGGAAAACGGTGATAACGACGCTCCCATCAAACTCCGGTCGACAGAACCTAATCCAGAGGAAAAACTGATCCGGATTCAGAAAGCCATTTTGATGCGCCGGATCGTTCATCGGCTAAAACCACGATACCGCATTCTGGTTGAACTTCGCTATTTCAGGGAATTCTCGTACGAAGAAATTGCAAAAGAACTAAATTTGCCCCTTGGTACTGTAAAAGCCCAGCTTTTCAGGGCTCGCGAAATGCTCTTCAAAATGATCGAATCGACTGAAATTGACGAGCACGAAGCATAATTCAACTCACAAACACCATGATGGAAATTCTTACAAAATATTTTCCTGATCTCACCGATCAGCAAATGGATCAATTTGGCCGTTTGAGCTCGCTATACGAAGAATGGAACTCTCAAATTAATGTTATTTCCAGAAAAGATATTGAGCAACTTTACGAAAGGCACGTGCTCCATTCGCTGTCCATCGCCAAAGTTATTCAGTTTAAACCGCAAACGACAGTTCTTGATGTTGGCACTGGTGGAGGCTTCCCTGGCATACCGCTAGCCATCCTATTTCCTGAAACTTCGTTCATGTTGATCGATTCAATTGGGAAGAAAATTAAAGTGGTTAACGAAGTAGCTTCAGCGCTAGGCCTCACCAATGTAACAGCCGAACACATCAGGGTTGAAGAGGTAAAACAAAAATTTGATTTCGTGGTAAGTCGCGCTGTAACTGCATTTCCGCGCTTTATTTCGATGGCACGAACCAAGATCGCCAGCCAAAGCAAAAACGATTTACCAAACGGAATCCTTTATTTAAAAGGAGGCGACTTTGACGAAGAAATTGAACCTTTCAGAAAACAAATTCAAGTTTACGAATTACAAAGCTTTTTTCAGGAAGAATTTTTCGAAACGAAAAGGCTGATTCACATGAGTATAAAAAATAAATAAATAAAAAAGAAAATTGGTTTGCATGATATTAAAAAAGAACTATTTTTGCAGTCCGATTGAAAAACGAAAATTATCTATAAAAAATATTGACCGATGAAAAGGACATTTCAGCCATCAAACAGAAAAAGAAAAAACAAACACGGATTTCGCGAAAGAATGTCAACAGCCAATGGCCGTAAGATTTTGAAAGCCCGTCGTGCAAAAGGAAGAAAAAAACTGACAGTTTCTGACGAACCACAACACAAAAGGTAGTCAATAGCTTTCGGCTTTCCGAACATATACAGAAGGTAAAGAATGAATTTTCTTTACCTTTTTGTGTTTATACCAGTATCGTCTGCCAACCTGATAAAAAGTCTATTGTTTACGCTTTTGCGGAAACCTACTTGCACATTTTTAAACTACTTTTGTGTTTATTCTACGAATCCAGAATTTTAACGCATGACTCTGAAAGAATTCTTCAAAACAAAAACCTTTAAGTATAACGCACTTGCAGTCGTCGGGATTACCACATTCCTGATTGTGCTAAATATGTTTGCCCTCCGGATCTATACAGATCATGGAGAATCAATTGAAATACCCAACTTGCGCGGCAAAACAACTGCTGAAGTTTCTCAGATTTTAAACAAAATCGACCTTCGGTTTCAGATTCGCGATTCGGTTTATTCGCACGAAACTGCACCGGGAACAGTACTGGATCATTTTCCGAAGGCCGGAATGAAAGTTAAGGAAAACCGGACTATATTTATTACACTTTGCGCCATTAGTCAGGAAAAAATACCAATGCCACAGCTTACCGACATTTCGTACCGGCAAGCTATTAACATTATAGAAAGTTCAGGCCTGGTCGCCGGAAAGGTTGAATATAAACCTTCTGAATTTCCGAACCTCGTACTTGAACAGAAAAGCGAAGGCCGCAAAATTCCAGTTGGCGAAATAATTCCAAAAGGAAGTGTTATTGACTTGGTTTTAGGAAGCAACAGCAATGGAGAAACCAGTCAGGTTCCAACCTTGTTCGGGCAAAACCTGACAGAAGCCAAACTCTCTTTGGACGAAGTTTTCCTGAATATTGGAACAATTACGTACGACGAATCGGTTCTTTACGAAGCTCAGAAAGAAAAAGCAATGATATTCAAACAAAGTCCTGATCCTGCTGGCGTATTTGAGGTTCAAAAAGGAACGGCAATTGATTTGTGGCTCACTATAGATAAAAGTAAGCTGGAGGCAAAACCAGAAGAAGAAAAACCAGACAACTCATTTTTTTAAATGATTGAAGAAAACGAAATATTCGACGAATTTGATGAAACAGAAGAAACCGAAGACGGTGCTCTGTTTGAACATTACAATGTAATAGTTGACCCCGGACAATCTCTGGTGCGGATCGATAAATTT
>JBBQXI010000323.1:0-5037 GCA_038209805.1 Bacteroidales bacterium
CTAAGCATTCAAAACTAAACTCGACTGAACACTATACTCGAACCCCGCCATCGACAACACTCGCCATGCATGCAAACGACGCAGCCCGCCGGAGCTCGCCATGT
Source organism: Bacteroidales bacterium (assembly GCA_038209805.1). Classification (GTDB taxonomy): domain Bacteria; phylum Bacteroidota; class Bacteroidia; order Bacteroidales; family Prolixibacteraceae; genus Aquipluma. Next base: position 105 of record JBBQXI010000323.1, read on the forward strand.
TTCGCGCTTCGCCGCGCCGATCGCAACTGAGTCGGGGTATATTTATTGGCTATAATGTGAATCAGCTAATTCCAGATTTGGTTGAAGAGATCAAAACATCAAGCAATGCTTGGATCAAGGAGAAAAGATTATCTAAATTGAAATTTGAGTGGCAGAAAGGATATGGCGCATTTTCACATGCTCATTCCCAAATTGATAGTGTGGCAAAATATATCAGAGATCAGGAAACTCATCATCAGAAAAGGTCCTTCAAGGAAGAATACCTTGAGATTCTCAGAAAAAATGAAATAGCTTATAAAGATGAATATGTGTTTGAGTTCTTTGATCAGTTGAATGACTGGGAATAGGTATTACGGTGCGCTGCACCTTAATTTGAAGCGGATTTCTATTTCTACAAATATTTCGGCGCTCTGCGCCTTTCATGTATAAGAGTGATATTTTCGGTTTACCTTAATAATCAAAAATATGGCATACAATCAGACTTTGGCAAACCGAATCAGGGAGCAGCTTCAGGATTTGGATGCAATTGAGGAAAGGGAAATGATGGGTGGTTTGTGTTTCATGCTCAACGATAAAATGTGCGTTGGAATAATTAAAGATGAAATGATGTGCCGGTTGGATCCTGCTCTTTATGAAGAATCGCTTGAAAAAACAGGCTGCCACGAGATGACTTTTACCGGAAAGCCCATGAAAGGCTGGGTACTAATTGAAGAGTCAGGAATGAAGACTATTGCCGATTTGAATTACTGGATTGGACTTGCAGTTGATTATAACAAATACGCCAAATCATCAAAAAAGAAAAAATAAACAGAACCCAATGAAGACAAAACTTCTAGTTACATTTCTGAACCTGATGTTTCTCGGTTCATTTGCTCAAAAAAATATTCCTTGCCTGATCAAAACTTCGATGGGCAATATCCGAATTGAACTCTATGCTGAAAAGGCGCCGGTTACGGTCGCTAATTTCCTGAAATATGTCGATCATCAATTGTATGATGGAAGCAGTTTTTTTAGAGTTTGTACTCCTGAAAATGAAAAGACCAGAAAGGTAAAGATTCAGGTTGTGCAAGGTGGTGATGTTCCCGAAGGCAAAGAGTTTGAGCCAATACCCATGGAGACCACCCAACAAACCGGAATTCATCACCTGAATGGAACTTTATCGATGGCCAGAGACGCGCCGAACACGGCAACAAGTAGTTTTTCTATCTGCATCAACGATCAGCCAGATTTGGATTTTGCCGGAAAGCGTAACCCTGATGGGCAAGGATTTGCCGCATTTGGTCGGGTTACCAAGGGAATGAAGGTTGCCCTGAAAATTCAGGCACAAAAGGATAAAGATCAATATTTGATTAATCCGGTGAAGATTATTTCGATTCGTAGATTGTAATAATCGTTCGAATGATAACTTAGCGGAGGGAAATCAAATTACTTTTAAAAACGCAAAAAATGAAGAAACTATTTTTATTAAAAGCTGATTTTCAGGATACCAGCCGTGCTGATGGCAAACGATATTTTTGCCCCGATTGTGTGATGATTGAAGGATTGTTATCGTATTATCCTCGCCTTTTAAACGAGTTGGAAGTGAAATATGTCAACTTCGCCCGTCCGCGTCCGGCATTGGTTGATCTGTTGGGAGAAGAAAACCAAAGTTGCCCTGTTCTGGTGTTCGAAGACGGAACATTCATCAACGATACCAACGAAATTATTCGTCATCTGACCGAATACCATAAAATTGGATATTCGCATTAGCGGAAATCTTTGGAGAGAATTGTATAATGAAAAAGCTCCGGTCTTTCAATGAGATCGGAGCTTTTTTTGCATTTGTTGGTCGTTTCTAAAAATTATATCCTAGTCCCAGCTTAATTCCGCTTTCATATAAATTTTCATGATATGCTCCTTTCTTACTCCGAAGGATCAAGTGTTTCTGGTAGAAAGGGTTTAAACTGACTGTGAAGTTTTTCAGGGTATAGCGTCCACCTATTCCGAACCCAAATCCGATCCCCGATTGGTCGTAAGTTGATTCGGAAGTCTGACGATGTAGTTCAAAGTCGATGGTTGGACCTGCATTAACAAAGAAATACTTCCAAAAGGTTAAGTCTCCATAAATAGGAATGGAGAGTATCTTAATATTCGATTCATTATAGTGATTCATTCCATCAGGAAAAGTGACCGTTTCAATTTTATTGATTGAATATTCAAGTCCAGTTTCTATGGAAAAGAACTTGTTAATTTGTCTTGCATACTTCAAATCATATAACTTTCCACCCTTGCCGGTATGGCCCATATCACCGAGCCATCCTTCGGGAATTTCCAATCCGTTATTTGCAGAAGCAAAAGAAATTGACACCCTATTTTTTGTTTGAGAGAAAGCGCTCAGTGCGAGCAGAATACAAGCTGTGATAAGAAATGTCTTTTTGAGCATCTTTTTGAACTTAAGTTTCAAACATAGATGAAAAAGCCTGATCTATGGTTGCGTTGCCGAAATATTTACTTCGGGCTTTCGTCGTTTAAATAAACTTCTCTCTTTTCTGCAAATTAAACAATCCGTAGAGCGTAAAAAGCAATGACCCAACGGCCAGAAAAATACGGTTTTTCATGGTCGTTTCCTGCCACACCATTTCGTTGAGTCGGTTCGGAATTTCAAATGGGTTCAGGAAAATGTTCCACATGGTTCGTTCCAAAATTCCGGACATGATCAACAGTCCAACCCCAATTATGACCATTACAACAGCAGTTCCGTTACCGTTTTTAATGATGGTTGAAAACAGGAAGGCTAGTGATCCGAGAAAATAAATCGGAAACATCACATGCCAGGTCAACTCTAAAATATTTACGGGCGCTAACAGGTAATAGCTCATCACAGTCAGGCCAATCATCATCAAGAAAACCAAAACAAAAACCAGCACCAATCTTACCAACCATACTTTATAGCGATAATCGGGTATGCCAAATAGTATCTCCAAAATTCCGGCATCCAGATCGTTTTGAATACCGAAAGTCATCGGGTAAAAAATAAGCAGGATGCCCGGCATAATCTGTAAGTCAAAAATAAATCCTTCGTCAAGAGTGCCATTATCGTAAATGTTGGTGATGGCGATAAAAAAGTAGAAAGCAATAGCGGCAAGTACAAACCAGATAAACCGGTTGCCAAAAATGACTTTCATATTGTATTTCACCAATTTCAGGAACAAAGTCCATACATTGGCTGCACTAATAGCTGATCCCATAGTTTTATTTTTGTTGTGTTTCTAAAATTCATAGGATTCCGTTTCACTTTATCCTATGCTCTTACATGTCGGGGCTTTGCCCCTTTTGTTCTCCTATAAATATAAGTTAAGGTCTGAAAGACCGTTTTGTAACAGCACAGGGTAAAATCCTGTGTTTTTGGTTTCATCATTTCAAATCTTTAATCAGACACAAATAGGCATCTTCCAGAATTGGATTAACCGGCACTGCATCTTCACTCGGTTTTTTCTTCGAGAGGAAACGCACCCTGATCAGGTCGCCCTGCCGCATGTGGTGGGTAACCAATTGTTTGTTTTCCATCTTATCAAATTCCTCAACCGAAATATCGTATTGCCAAACCATATCTTTGGCCAGATGTACCATGTCCATTGGCGTTCCGTGGTATTTTACGCGTCCGCGGTTGATTACGGCCACCTGGTTACACGAGCTCGAAATATCTTCAATTATGTGTGTCGAGAAGATCACAATACGCTCGCGGCTCAACTCTACCAGCAAGTTGCGGAAGCGGATTCGTTCCCGTGGATCGAGTCCGGCAGTAGGTTCGTCAACCACCATAATTTTGGGCAAATGCAACAATATTTGCGCAATACCAATCCGCTGTTTCATACCTCCGGAAAAGGAGCCGATTTTGTCGCCACGTTTTTCCCACATATGAACAGCTTTCAGCACGTATTCAATGCGTTCTTCGCGCTGTTGCTTGTCGGTAAGTCCTTTCAGGATAGCCTGATAATCGAGAAATTCTTCGGCAGGCATGTTTTCGTAGGTGCCAAATTCCTGAGGCAGATAACCAATCAATCCCTGAAGTTCTTCGCGTTTTTCCTGCGTATCGATGCCGTTGATCCATATTTTTCCGTAGCTCTGTTCCAGAATACCGCAAATGATGCGCATCATGGTTGATTTCCCGGCACCATTTGGACCAAGCAACCCGAACATTCCGGTGGTTATATCGAGTGAAACGCCATTTAAGGCTTTAAAAGGTTGATGCTGTTTGCCGATTACCGGTATCTTTTTCACAGTTCGCAGCAACCCGCGACGCATGGTTCCAAAACGACCTGTAATGCGGTCGATGTTTATTTTTTCCTGATACAGTTTCTTGGCAGTTACCGAAATAATCAGAGCCAAATACCACAATATGCCAAACGTAACTACAAATCCGATAGTTTTGGTGATTTTCCAAACCACAAATGTTTCAATCGCCGGAAGAATCCAGAAAAGAAAAATCTGAATCCAGCGGAAGATATTCAACGGCAGTTTTTTGCCGGTTTTTTCAGCCCTGAAATTCAGAAAAAAGCCGAATGGTTTCCAGATGCTCAGGGCAAGGTTGGCGATAGCAACCGAAAGCAGGAGCGACCAGAAAGCCGAATTGAGGTAGAAAAAGCTGAAGTAAACCAGAAATCCAAGCAACGGCAATTGCCAGATGATGTAATCGAATTCGCCTAATGAATGATATTGTTTTTCGAGTCCGGCACGTCGGCGAATCTTTTTACCTGCTTCCCATTCGCGCGAGAATTGACTTTCGCGGTCGTATATTTTAACTAGGTTTTGGATACGGATATTGAGGGAATCCTCATCGCCAATCAGTTTGGTTTGTGCTTTCCGCAAACTGTTCAGGATAAACCAGGTTGATCCGGGAACCAAAATAATTACCAATATAAAATCGAGTCCTTGCCACAATCCGGAATCAACA
>JBBQXI010000324.1:0-5034 GCA_038209805.1 Bacteroidales bacterium
GAACAACCAGAGGTTCACTTTCCGACCAGGATGGTAATTATTCCATGACCGGAGTTTCAAATGGTAATGTTTTACAATTCTCTTTTGTTGGGATGAATACCAAAGAAGTCGCCGTTGGAAACCAGTCGGTTATCAATGTCACTTTGGACGAAAGCACCATCGGAATTGAAGAAGTAGTTGCCATTGGTTATGGAGCCCAGAAAAAACGCGACATTTCAACTTCAATTTCTTCGGTTTCTTCGGAAGACTTGAAAGACAGACCCAATTCGAATTTTGCTCAAGCTATTTCAGGAAAAATGGCTGGTGTTCGCATCTCAAACACCAACGCTGCCCCAGGAGGTGGTACCAATATCGTTATTCGCGGAGTAAGTTCAATCTATGCCAGTAGTAGTCCGCTTGTGGTTATTGATGGGTTTCCGATGAAAGACGGGTTTAATAAAAATGAAAATCCGTTAAACTCAATCAACCCAGCCGATATCGAATCAATCGAAGTACTCAAAGACGCTTCATCGAGCGCAATTTATGGTACTCAAGCTGCTAATGGTGTTATTCTGATTACAACTAAAAAAGGAAAATCGGGAAAACCAACCATAAACATGAATGCGAGCACAGGTTACCAGCAGATGATTAATAAAATTGATGTACTGAACCGTGAAGATTTTTTGAAGTACATGGACGATGCACGTGCAAATGCATACATTATTGAGGATCCGAATTTCGGAACCAACAATACAAGCTTACCTCAATGGCAATGGACTGATCCGGATGCTTTACGAATTTCGAACTGGGCCAAATATTCACAACATGCTTCGGCAATGGCTCAGCCTGGTTCTAAACATAACCGCTGGATCACTGTTTCTGATGCGACAAAGGCAATGCCTTATGACACTGATTGGCAAGATGCTATTACTCAGGTCGGAAAAGTAAATGATGTTCAAATATCAGCCTCGGGTGGAACCGACAACGTTTCGTATATGATATCAGGCGGATACTTTGATCAGAAAGGGATTGTTCCAACCTCCGGATATAACCGTTTTTCTTTTCGTGCCAATGTTGACCTGAAAATCAACGACCATGTTAAATTTGGTCTTTTGCTTGCTCCATCCATCGAAAACATGAGTGTTTTATCGAATACTGAAGGCGGTGCCGGGAACAATCCATTTTACAATGCGATTGCCGCACCACCAATTTTAAATGCTGTTGATGACAAAGGAGTTCCTGTATACTGGGGTACTGTTCTTGATGGACCTTGGGACTGGAACCTTAACTCTTTTGTAAATCCACTTCATCAATACATGAAACAAGACAACCGTAGAACGGCAAAAAATCTTTCGACATTATACGGCGAATTAAGCATTTTGAAAGATCTAAAATTTAGGTCCGAGTTTCATACCGAATTCAGGTATTGGGAACAAAATTATTTTCTACCGAATTCGGTACCAACCGGAGGACAAACATTCTCGCGGTCGCAGGGAACAAATCAAACCAGTACCCGATTATACTGGAACTCACAAAACTTCCTGACTTACCAGAAAACTCTTGGGAAACATGCTATTACTGCTATGGCAGGCTACTCTGTTGAAGAATCAAGTTACCGTAGCAACTACATCGATAAATACGATTACCCAACCGATTTGATTACAACATTAAATCAGGCAACAACAGTACTAAATGCACAAGGTGACGCCAGAACCAATCGTTCATCTGAAACTATGATCGGAAGTTTTGGTCGCGTCATGTACAATTATGCCGGAAAATATTATTTCACCGGTAGTGTGCGCCGCGACGGTTCTTCACGTTTTGGTCAGGATAACAAATGGGGTATCTTTCCATCCATGTCCGTGGCATGGCGTGCTTCCGACGAATCGTTTTTTCAACCATTGAAAAAATACATCAACGACCTGAAGATCCGTGGAGGATGGGGAGTTATAGGCAATGCAGGAATAGCAAACTACCTGGCGTTAAGTACGCTAAATTCAACTTCCTACGTATTGGGACAAGGTTCAACTGTATCAGCCGGGTATAATGACGGCAAAGTAGCCAACTCGAAACTGGGATGGGAAACCACAACTGACTATAGTATTGGTTCTGATATGCAATTGCTGAAAAGTCGGGTAACATTAAGCATCGATTATTTCTACCGCAAAACCACCGATATGCTATTTAATATGCCGCTTCCGACCATTACCGGATTCAGCTCCTATATGGCAAACATCGGTTCTATGCGCAACCGTGGATTTGAGTATTCGGTCAGTTCAAGAAACCTTACAGGTTCATTGAAATGGTCAACCGAATTTAACTTGTCGTACTACCGAAACCGAGTACTTGATATTGGTAAAGACAAACGTCCGTTGATTATTGACAACTGCTATACAACCGAAGGCAAACCACTGGCTAACTTGTATGGAATGGTTAATTTAGGAGCTTACCGTGACTGGGAAGATGTTAAAACTTCACCAATTTTCAACGCTACGAACCCACTTTGGAGAAATCGTTCTATTCCCGGAACGCCAAAAGTTGCCGACGTTAATGGCGATGGAATCCTGGATGCCAGCGATAATACCGTAATTGGTTCATCCATTCCTGATTTTGTTTGGGGAATGACAAACTCGTTCGAATACAAAGGTTTCGATCTATCTGTTCAGGTAAACGGCGTCCAGGGTGGTGATATTAATATGCTGGAATACACCGGTATCTTCGGACGTGGTCAGGGAACAATGAATACAACTGCCGAATATTACAACAACTACTGGACTCCTACACGTACAGATGCCAAATATCCGGCTCCATCCAGAAAAAGTTATGATGGAACTGATCTCTCAGGAACGCTTATCTACAAAGGAACTTATATCAACATCCAAAATGTTTCATTCGGATATACCTTGCCAAAACATCTGGCAAAAATGGCAAGTTTCTCAAACATAAGAGTATATTCCACAATACAGAATGCCTTATTTATTACTAAATTCCCAGGATATAACCCTGAAACGAATTACAAGGGTGACCAAACAACTTCGCAAGGTATCGATCGTGGTGCATACCCATTGGCGCGTACAGTTTCTTTTGGCTTAAACATTTCATTGTAATCTGAAAAACAAATGAATCATATGAAAAAGATATTTTCAATTATTATACTGGCATTCACCTTATTTGCCTGTTCAGAAGATTTCCTGAACAAACAACCCGAAGATGTATTGTCAACCGGATCATATTACAACAATCCGACCGAAATCAAAACCGGACTAATTGCCTGTTACAAAAACCTGCAAAATATATACAACCAGAACGATTTCCCTTTGATCATCGAACTAATGTCGGATGATGGTAAGGATTTTGGTTGGAGCAGTGTTTGGCATGTTTTCCAGAAAACGAATGCCAACTCACAAAGCGGTATCTGGAACAATTGCTTCAAAATGATTGTGACTTGCAATACCATGATTGCGATCATTGACAAATACGAGCCTAAAGATGCAACAGAAGCAGCATTGGTGAAAGTTTACCGCGGTGAAGCCACTTTTCTGAGAGCTTTAGGTTATTTTAATCTGGTCAGGATTTACGGCGATTTACCGAAAGTAGTTCAACCATTCGACGATCCGAATTCTGCTTTTGGAATCGGTCGTACATCGGTAAATGAAATTTACAACTCAGTAATTATTCCCGATCTGGAATATGCCTTTGCCAATTGTTATAAAAAAGGTGATAGCGCCCTTAAGAATGAAGAAGCACGAGCAACCAAAGGAGCTGCACTTACCATACTTGGTAAAGTATACTTAACCATGAACAATCCTGCAAAAGCAGCTGAAACACTGAAAAAACTGGTTGTTGACAAGGCCGCAGGAACTTATTCGTTGCTTTTTGATTACAAAAGTATTTTCCAACCAAACAACAAGTTTAATGCGGAATCAATATTTGAGGTGAACTTTAATGTTTCGGCCGGACAGCCAAGTTACTGGTTCAAATGGATGGGTGTTGATATCGGTAAACGCTTGGGAACGATCTACAGCAACCAACTTTTGGTTGAGCATAACTTGATGCGTGATTTCGTAAATAGCAAAGAATTAACCCGGTATGTTGCCAGTATCGATTCAGGCAAATGCCCTGGGGATACGCCACCAATTCAGGCCTGGGCTTCCAAATTGGCTCCAACAGCCAGTACCGTTAAAAACTACGGGAATACCGGAACCGATTACAACTACATGGTAACCCGCTATGCCGATGCATTGCTAATGTACTCTGAAGCTTTGATGCTAACCGGACAAAAAGTCGAAGCAGTAAACTATTTCAATGAGGTTAGAAAACGTGTAAGACCAACAGATTTAATTACCGAAGCTGATTTGAATATCGATCAGATTTTGCATGAACGCCGCATGGAGCTGGCTTTTGAAGGACATCGGTATTTTGATTTGGTGCGCACAGGCAAAGCTGTTTCAGTAATTACGAAAGCCCTGATGACCAAGGTGGATTACGACGATAAGATCTACATTACAGGACCTATTCCTGAATACCAGTTGATTCTGCCAATTCCTGTAGGTGAGATTGAAAAAGATCCAACTTTAACTCAAAACAGCGGATATTAATCCAGAAAATAAAGAAAAAATGAAAAAGATAATATATTTCATCACACTGGGAATATTCGTTTCCCTTTCACTCGTTTCCTGCTTGAAAGAAGACATTATTAGTGATCCAACAGTAAGCGAAGTTCAATTATACATGACCGCAAAAAACGGAAAAGACTCATTGGTTACCCAACCGACAAAAGGGAAACCAGTCAAATTTGTAGTTCTTACCAAGGCTGATGTTTGTTCGGTTTGGCCTGCAGGAGACCGGCAAATCATGAAAAAGAAGAAAAGTCTGGACGGTGGAATAACCTATCCCGATTCGATTGATGCTTTTAACCATCCGGTAATTAAAGTTAGCGACTCTTACATCGACTATGGTCTGGTTGGAGCCAAAGGGCTGAAAACCTCGCAAATGGCTGGCGGCTGGTATTGTACTTATACCTACAAAACAGTTGGTACTTACGACCTAACTGTT
>JBBQXI010000325.1:0-5033 GCA_038209805.1 Bacteroidales bacterium
AAATCACGTGCTCTGACCAACTGAGCTAATTCGGCATAAAAAGTGGGTAAGCTACCTGCATCGCACCGCTCAACCGTTTACCCTTGCTGCCTTCCGACCCTGGGGGAATTCAACAGGAGCTAGTCGTACAGGACTTACCCGCGGCAAAAGTAGAAAAAAAAGCCTTGCCTCCAAATGAAATCAAGGCCTGCCTGTAATTTTTTTTTAATTGCACAAACTAATCCTTTAACGCTCAATCCTGTATTGATTCAAAAAAAATTAAACTTTTGTTTTTAAACTTTAAATTAGTCGCAAATAACAACCCTATCGATAAAATCAAATATATTTGTTAATCACTAATCAAAAACGCACAATGGAAGAACAACAAACAACCAGGATGAAGTTAACCATGACTTATGGGATTTATCTTGCCGGTATTAGTATCGTTACATCACTGTTCATTTGGGCAACAAGTCTTATCGAACACATGGGACTCTTTGGCTCTGCTCTCATCGGAGTGTTTCAATTTGGCCTGTTAGCCTTTCTTTTAGTTTATTTCACTAAAAAATATCGCGATACGCTGTTTGATGGAAAAATTACATTTGGGCAAGCATTCACGTTTGGTGTATTGCTTGTTGTTTTTAGTTCTGTCATAAGTGCTCTGTACAGTTACATTCTGAATAAATACATCGATCCTGATTACATGCACCGGGTAATGACGATGATTCAGGACAAAACCTACCAGATGTTATCCAATCAAGGTTTATCACAGGATCAGATTGACTCAGCCATGGTGAAATTTGAGCAGAAGGGAATTCCATCTCCAATGGAAACTTTGGTTTCAAGTCTTCAGGGTGGAATTATTGGTGGAGCAATCATGTCGTTGATTAGTTCGGCCATTGTTAAAAAGAATGTGAAGGGTGAAGATGCTTTTGACGAAGCAATGGAAGATGTAAAAACAGAAGAATAAAACCAATGGATATTTCCGTAGTTGTACCACTTTTTAATGAAGTAGAATCGCTTCCTGAATTAACGTCGTGGATTGACCGCGTGATGGAAGCCAATCGCTTTTCGTATGAGATTATTTTGATTGACGATGGCAGTACCGATGGCTCATGGGAACTGATTGATCAGCTCTGCCAGCAAAACACATGCATCAAAGGAATAAAATTCAGGAGAAATTACGGAAAATCGGCAGGGTTATTTTGTGGATTCGAACAGGCTGAAGGCGATGTGGTAATTACCATGGATGCCGACCTTCAGGACAGTCCGGAAGAAAGTCCGGAACTTTACCGCATGATTACCGAAGAAAAGTACGACATGGTATCGGGTTGGAAGAAAAAACGCTACGACCCGATTTTTTCGAAAAACCTTCCGAGCAAATTCTACAACTGGACCGCACGACGGATGACCGGAATTAAACTTCACGATTTCAACTGTGGCCTGAAAGCCTACCGGAAACAAGTGATTAAAAGCATTGAAGTGTATGGCGACATGCACCGATACATACCTGTACTGGCCAAATGGGCCGGATTTAAGCGAATCGGCGAAAAAGTGGTTCAGCATCAGGAACGCAAATTTGGAGTCACCAAATTCGGGATGGAGCGTTTTATTCGCGGACCGCTGGATTTACTTTCGGTCATTTTTATTTCGAAATTCAGCAAGCGCCCGATGCACTTTTTTGGTGTATTTGGCACGCTCGTGTTTCTGCTTGGACTGGCTGCTGCGGTTTGGGAAGGTTCACAAAAGTTAATACTCACGCTACACAACAAGCTGGCGCCACGTATTACCGAAAGCCCTTATTTCTATTTGGCGTTAACCGCCATGATTATTGGGACACAACTTTTTCTGGCCGGATTTTTAGCTGAACTGAATGTTCGGAATTCTACCGATCGGAATTCTTACCTCATTGATAAAAAGACAAATGTCTGATAAAAGTTACGAGTTATAAATTATGATTGATGAGTTATGGGCTGTTTGAGAATAGCGAAAATTTATGCCCTCCATTTTTAAATCTACAAATGATCAAATTCTTCAATTAACCTTTTGATAACTGCATTTTCAGAACAAATTTGTTGATTAGTCGTTTATTGAAAAAAGTAATCTTTAAAATGAATACACAGTCAGCAGAACCATACAGGCGGCAGCTCAGCACAGGCGAAGAAATAGTAAACAGCATCACCCACGGAATCGGTGCATTACTAAGCATCGTAGCGTTAATTATATTGATTATTGTTGCCGGAAGAACAGGCGATATCTGGCATTTGGTTAGTTTTTCGATTTATGGGAGCACATTAATACTACTTTATTTATCATCAACTCTCTACCACAGCTTTTCGAGCCCGAAGTTAAAGAACCTCTTTGCACGTTTCGATCACATTTCTATCTTTTTACTTATTGCCGGAACATACACTCCCATTCTACTCACTTCGTTGCGGGGTGTCTGGGGATGGACTTTGTTCGGAATAATATGGACTGTTGCATTGGTTGGCGCCATAATCCGATCGATTTACGTTCACCGGTTCCGGAAATTGATGGTTGCCATTTACCTGATTATGGGTTGGATGTTTGTTCTGGCCGGAAATCAAATCTATCAGAAGTTGCCGTCAATTAGTTTGACTTTCCTGATTTTGGGCGGTTTCGCTTATTCGATTGGAGTGGTTTTCTATATGTGGAGGAAGCTTCCGTACAGCCACGGAATCTGGCATTTATTTGTTTTGGCCGGTAGTATATTGCACTTTTTCGCGATCTATTTCATCATTCAATAGTCGAAACTATCCAGAGATTCTCTTGATAAAATCGTTACTATTCTTAACAACCAACACATTTGAAGGGATTTTCGGTTTATGAATAGCGATTTGACGGCCAGCTATTAGAATTTTATCTTGATTAAATACCAGCGACAAATTAGCCAGATACAACTCCAACTCGGGCTTTTCGATAGCATGAACAAAAGAAGTACAAACAAAATCATATTTATTGGCTGTCAGCAGGTTTGCTAAGTCTTCGAATGGCAGGCTTTGTCCAAGGTAAACACACCGAAATCCAACTTGTGCCGCCAGAAAATTGAAGTACAATAATCCAAGCTCATGCCATTCATTTTCACGAAGAAAGAACAATGCTGATTTCGATGCTTCCTTGTTTACAAATTTAGCAGTTTCCCCAATCAGGCGGTTACGTATAAGATTTGAAACGAAATGTTCGTGTGCAGTAAATAGCGAACCAGCTTGCCATAAAATTCCAATCCGCTCGAAGAAGGGAAAAATCACCTGTTGTATCGTCTTTGAAAAGCCCAACTCCTCGATTATTTTGTCCACCATCGCCTCAAAACCGAAGGTATCCAGATTAACCGTGTGAAACAGTAACTGGTCGATGTCCTTATCCGGATCGTTTGCATTCCGATTTATTCGAATAACCTCATTCTGAAGCTTCTGCTCATCAAATGAGGCGACACTCGAAATTTTATATCCGTTCTTCACCAACATAGCCACATTCAGAATCCGCCTGACATCATTGTCCGAATACGACCTGATATTGGTATCAGTTCGGTTTGGATCGAGCAGCGCATACCGCTTTTCCCAAATACGAATGGTGTGAGCTTTTATTCCCGATAAATGTTCCAGATCTTTGATTGAATACACCGACATAGTTCGTTTTAATAACTTTTCCAGATTAACTTTTAGCTTAAAACAGGCAAAGCGATATTTTGTTTTAAGTTTCAACTCAATTAATAAACAAAAGTATTAGCAAAGCTAGTGGAGAGTTAATTTAACGGAGCGGCATGCAGAGAGAGAACCCATTATTCAATGGTCACAATGCGATAATGACCGAATGATGATATTCCTCATTCGGTCTCACGTCATTCCGATACCTAGTGAGGAATCTTGTGAATCTATCTTTGATCTTTGGTAACTTGTTTCGGCATCTCTACATAGCATGAGACCCTGAAACAAGTTCAGGGTGACTGAAACTTGACAGAATCAAGTTAGCGCAACACTACTAACTTAAAACGGCAAGTCAATTTCAGCGATTTTGTTTAGCTTTGAAACAGCATAAAACAAATTGATCCTCAACAATAAGAAAACATGAAATATCTGATTAGTTGCCTCGCCATATTCGTTTCAACATCAATCATTTGGGCACAGCCAACTGTAAAATATGCCTTGGTTATTCACGGAGGGGCTGGCGTAATGGATCAGAAAAGCATGACTCCTGAAATTCAGTCCGAGTATCTCAAAGTATTAAATCGGGCTCTTTCGGTTGGCGATTCGGTACTTTTGCATGGAGGAACGAGCATGGATGCAGTTGAAAAAACCATCGTAATTATGGAGGATTCGCCACTTTTTAATGCCGGGAAGGGGGCTGTTTTTACGCACGACGGATTGGTTGAACTAGACGCTTCGGTGATGGAAGGACAAACGTTGAAAGCCGGAGCTATTGCAGCGGTGAGAGATATTAAAAATCCAATCAAAGTGGCCCGCGCCGTGATGGAAAAATCGGAACATGTGTTGCTCAATGGATCGGGAGCATCGCAATTTGCCAAAGAGCAAGGTTTTGCGCCGGTTGACAACAGCTATTTCTACACCGAAAAACGGCGAAAATCACTTCAGGAGTTGTTGAAACAGGAACGGGAAGCAACGACCAACGATAAACACGGAACGGTTGGTTGTGTCGCACTCGATAGTTTTGGAAACATTGCTGCCGGAACTTCAACCGGTGGAATGACAAATAAAAAATACGGCCGCATTGGCGACTCACCTATTATTGGCGCCGGAACTTATGCCAACAACGAGACCGGCGGATTTTCGTGCACCGGTCATGGCGAATATTACATCCGACTTGGATTTTCCAGAGATATTTCAGCGATGATGGAGTACAAAAAGATGTCGGTTCAGGAAGCTTGCCGGGAAGAAATAGGCAAACTAACCAAGCTTGGAGGCACTGGCGGTGTGATTGGACTCGATAAAAATGGAAACATTGCCATGGAATTTAACACCGAAGGAATGTTTCGTGGATACGTCAAATCGAATGGAGAAAAGGAAGTGGCCATTTTT
>JBBQXI010000326.1:0-5032 GCA_038209805.1 Bacteroidales bacterium
GAATAAACACATTCCTATCATTTTTGTGACAACGAACGATTTTGAACATGAAAGGGCACGTTGCTTGAAGAATGGGGGAAGTGATTACTTAATTAAACCAGTTGATATTGATGAATTATTGAACTCGATTGACATTCAACTCAATCAAAGGGACAAAGTGTTATAATCATTTCAGAGTAATCAAAATCATCTCGAAAATCCGATTATTGCGATTCGAAAAAAAGGAAAAAAAAAGGCTGATTATTCATCAGCCTTTTTCATTATCTAAAACTTTTCTATTCTTCAGTTTTTTCTTCAGGTGCAGCTTCTTCAGCCGGAGCATCTTTTACTTTAGGTGCAACTACTTTAGGTGCAACTACTTTAGGTGACTCAGCTTTTTTCTT
Source organism: Bacteroidales bacterium (assembly GCA_038209805.1). Classification (GTDB taxonomy): domain Bacteria; phylum Bacteroidota; class Bacteroidia; order Bacteroidales; family Prolixibacteraceae; genus Aquipluma. Next base: position 384 of record JBBQXI010000326.1, read on the forward strand.
GCCACCACGACGTGATTTTACAGGTTTTGCCTTACTATCTTTAGCAGCCAACATGTTTTCATTAAAGTCGACTAACTCAATAAAACACATTTCAGCATTGTCACCAAGTCTATTTCCTGTTTTAAGAATCCGGGTATAACCGCCTGGACGATCAGCAACCTTTTCAGCTACATCTCTGAATAACATTGCAACAGCTGTTTTGCTCTTCAGGTATTCAAATACTACCCTGCGCGAATGAGTCGAATCGTCTTTAGCTTTGGTAATAAGTGGCTCAACATATATTCTTAAGGCCTTAGCTTTAGCTACGGTCGTTGTAATACGTTTATGAAAAATAAGTTATTTGGCCATATTGGACAACAATGCTTTCCGATGAGCGCTGGTTCTACCTAAATGGTTGAATTTTTTACTATGTCTCATTTTTACTTATTCCTTATCAAGTTTATATTTACTGATATCCATCCCGAACGTCAAATTCAAGCTCACCAATAAGTCATCCAATTCTGTGAGTGATTTTTTACCAAAATTACGGAATTTAAGCAAATCGTTCCGGTTATAAGTAACCAGCTCTCCTAAGGTTTCAACATCCGCTGCCTTCAGGCAATTCAATGCACGTACAGAAAGATCCATGTCAACCAGTTTTGTTTTCAAAAGTTGGCGCATATGCAATACTTCTTCATCAAACTCTTCGTTGGCGAATTTCTCGTCTGAATCAATGGTGATTTTTTCGTCAGAGAATAACATGAAGTGATAAATCAGAATTTTTGCAGCTTCTTTCAATGCATCTTTAGGATGAATTGAACCATCGGTTGTGATTTCAAAAACCAGCTTTTCATAGTCAGTCTTTTGCTCAACACGATAATTTTCGACAGAATATTTCACATTTTTGATCGGTGTGAAAATTGAATCGATCGGAATTACTCCAAACTCAGCATCGATCGGCTTATTTTCAGCGCTAGGGACATATCCGCGACCTTTGTTGATGGTTATATCCATCTGCAATTTAACTTCAGGTTCCATCCGGCAGATAATTAACTCTGGATTTAAAACACGGAAGCCGGTCATAAATTTATTAATATCTCCGGCAGTAAATGTGTCCTGTCCGGTAATTGAGATAGAAACCTTCTCATTATCAAAATCTTCAACTTCACGTTTAAAACGGATCTGCTTCAGATTAAGGATAATTTCAGTTACATCTTCCATTACACCTTTAATAGTCGCAAATTCATGGTCAACTTTGTCGATTTTGACAGTTGTAATTGCATAACCTTCCAAAGAGGATAACAGAATTCTACGTAAGGCATTACCAATTGTAATACCATAACCTGGTTCCAATGGACGGAATTCGAATTTACCGTACTTCTCATCGGTTTCAACCATTATAACTTTGTCGGGTTTTTGGAACGCTAATATTGCCATAATAATACTGAGTAATTGATTATTTAGAATACAACTCTACGATAAGTTGTTCTTTAATGTTTTCAGGAATTTCTGCTCTTTCAGGACGGGTTAAAAACTTACCTGCCAATTGAGAATTATCCCATTCCAACCATGCAAATTTACTAGAACGACGTGAGTTCAATGAAGCTGTAATAACTTCAAGTGATTTCGATTTTTCACGAACACTAATAACGTCACCTGGACGTACAGTATATGATGGAATATTTAATACTTCACCATTAACATTGATGTGCTTGTGAGAAACCAATTGACGTGCAGCAGAACGAGTAGGAGCAATTCCTAAACGGAATACAACATTATCTAAACGAGCTTCCAGCAGTTGCAACAGAACTTCACCTGTTACACCTTTTGATGCAGAAGCTTTTTTAAATAAGTTAGAGAATTGACGTTCCAATACACCATACATGTATTTGGCTTTTTGCTTTTCCTTCAATTGGGTTCCGTACTCAGATTTTTTACGTCTTCGGCTAGCTAAACCGTGAAATCCCGGTGGAAAATTTTTCTTTTCAAGTGCTTTGTCCGGTCCGAAAATTGGTTCACCAAATTTTCGGGCGATTCTGGATTTTGGTCCTGTATATCTTGCCATTACTGTTTTAATTTATTCGATTAAACACGTCTCCTTTTTGCAGGACGACATCCATTGTGTGGTAGTGGGGTAACGTCAACAATTTCACTTACCTGAATGCCAACGCTGCTAATTGCACGAATTGCAGATTCACGACCATTACCTGGACCTTTTACGTATACTTTTACTTTTCTCAGACCAAGATCATATGCTGTCTTGGCACATTCTTCAGAAGCTACCTGAGCAGCATAGGGAGTATTCTTTTTAGAACCTCTGAACCCTTTTTTACCAGCAGACGACCACGAAATAACTTCACCATTACCATTGGTCAAAGACACAATGATGTTATTGAATGAAGAGTGAATGTGTGCCTGTCCGATTGCTTCAACGATAACAACTCGTTTTTTAGTAGAACCAGTCTTTTTTGCCATAATTCAAATATCAATTATTTAGTGGCTTTTTTCTTATTAGCAACAGTTTTTCTCTTTCCTTTACGTGTACGAGCATTATTTTTTGTGCTCTGTCCACGAACAGGTAAGCCTACACGGTGACGGATTCCACGGTAGCACCCAATATCCATCAATCGTTTAATATTCATCTGAGTTTCAGAACGTAATTCGCCTTCAACCTTGATGCTTCCACTGATAGCTGCACGAATAGCAGCCAGATGATCATCAGTCCAATCCTGAACCTTGATGTCTTTATCTACACCGGCTTTTTCGAGGAGAGTTACTGAAAGATTGCGACCAATACCATAGATATAGGTTAATGCAATTTCGCCTCTTTTATTGTTAGGGATGTCAACACCACTTATACGAGCCATAAAATAAATTTTTTACAAAGTTAATTAATTATCCCTGACGTTGTTTGTACTTCGGATTCTTTTTGTTAATCACGTACAAACGGCCTTTCCTGCGAACAATTTTACAGTCGGCACTACGTTTTTTAATGGATGCTCTTACTTTCATTATTTTGTGCTTTAGTTTTTATATCTAAAAGAAATTCTTCCTTTTGTCAGGTCATATGGCGACATTTCAACCTTCACTTTATCGCCCGGTAAAATTTTGATGTAATGCATCCGCATTTTTCCGGAAATATGTGCGGTAATAGTATGCCCATTTTCCAACTCAACCCTGAACATTGCATTCGATAATGATTCAATGATTGTTCCGTCTTGTTCTATTGAAGACTGTTTTGCCATAAATATAATCTAATTATCTAGTAATTTGATGTTTACATTTCATATACTATTCGAATCTAAACACCGGTACGGAAGATTATTTAATTTTCCGCTAATAAATCCGGCAAAACTACTAGAATTACCGGACTTACTCGCTATTTATGAATAAAATTTAACAAGTTTAGAACTTTCACTAATCTAAGACAGAAAATGTCTAAATAATTATTAGTATGCTGCACCACCGCCTGTACGTCCTTTGATCCGGCCTGACTTCATCAAACCATCATAATGACGCATCAAAAGGTGACTTTCAATTTGCTGCAAAGTATCTAAAACAACACCCACAAGAATTAACAACGAAGTACCACCAAAGAAATAGGCGAACTGTTGATTGATTCCAGCCATCATCGCAAATGCAGGCAGAATTGTAATTATTCCAAGAAATACTGATCCTGGAAGGGTAATTCTGGACATGATGGTATCAAGAAATTCGACAGTTTTCTTTCCTGGTTTTACACCTGGAATAAACCCGCCGTTCTTCTTCATATCTTCAGCCATTTGCAAGGGATTGACGGTAATTGCCGTATAAAAATATGTAAATAGAATAACTAGCAAAAACTGAGTAAAGTTGTACCAAAATCCGAGGTGATTTGTAAAAGCAGCTGCGAAGCCACTCATACTATCAGATTTGGCAAAACCCGCTAAACTAATAGGAATAAACATAATCGCCTGAGCGAAAATGATAGGCATTACACCTGCTGCATTCACTTTTAGAGGAATATACTGACGAACACCACCATATTGCTTGTTGCCAACAATTCGTTTTGCATATTGTACTGGTATTTTACGTGTTCCCTGAACCAATAAAATTGCACCAATAAATACAAAAACAAGAACAACAAACTCAAGCAAGAACATTACCATACCACCACCTTGTTGTTCGATGCGTGAAATAAATTCGGCAACAACTGAATGGGGTAATCTGGCAATAATTCCGATCATGATAATCAGTGATATACCATTACCAATACCTTTATCTGTAATTTTTTCACCGAGCCACATTACGAACATCGAACCAGAAGTTAAAATAATGGTTGATGATACTGTAAATAAAGCTCCGGTAAGAGCAAAGGCCGATTCAGGTAGTTGGGCATGAAGGTTTACTAAATATGCAGGTGCCTGGAAGAGCAGGATGACAACAGTCAAATAGCGAGTTAGCTGATTAACTTTGCGACGTCCTGATTCACCTTCTTTTTGTAACCGTTGGAAGTAAGGTACCGCAATACCTAACAACTGTATTACAATAGAAGCCGAAATATACGGCATAATCCCCAAAGCAAAAATAGATGCTTTAGAGAATGCTCCTCCCGAGAACATATCCAACAATCCGAGCAACCCCTCAGATGTTTGATTTTTAAGTTGATCCAACTGAGCCGGATCAACTCC
>JBBQXI010000327.1:0-5011 GCA_038209805.1 Bacteroidales bacterium
CCCCTATATACCCCTACAAGATAATCACCTTTGAGCAAATTACAAACTTTTCAAAGAACTATTTTCTATAAAATACCAATAAAATCAAGCCTTTCAGAAGATTTCTTAACTAAACGACATTGGAATATATATTGGTAAAAAAGCTGGTAATAAGCACAATAGAGGCTTGTCCTGATAGCCCGATCAACTTAAAAAGTGGGGCGACCCAACCGGCAATCACATTCAGTATTCCGAAAAAGTCGAGCAGGAAAACAGCAAACGAAACCGGAATGGTTAGCTTCAACAACCAAATGGCTGTTTTCATTCCTTGCGGCAAGGCAGTTTTAACACAACGAACTAATTTTTCACCAATAGTCAGGGTTTGGTTTTCCATTTAACTCAGAAATTAAGGCAACAAAAATCAGCAAAAAGCCCCGCATTTGCGAGGCCTTTCTGTTTTTTATTTGAACTTTTTCAGGAGATCTTTTACGGCGTCTTTATGAACCGTAAATCCCATCATTTTTAATTTGATGTAATCTTCATGGAAGAAATAATATCCGAAATTAGAATTGGTTTGATCGACATTCCGTGAACCTGAACTAGAATCTTTAATCAGGTACCAATCTTTACCCAAACCTTTGTAATTTTCGAGATAACCAATCAATTGCATACCATGGTCATCGGTTGTCGTTTCGTTCGAAAAGCGGAACTGACGGGCATCATCGTTGATGTATGCCGATGGAATGTCGTAATCAGGAATCATAGCACAATTGGTTTCGCGGCTGAATCCAGATTCAGAAACGTCACCACCAATACTCAATGTGTAACCGCTTTTTGCTGCTTTTTTCAAGGCTGCCATAAAATCGTCGAGCGGAACATTGTAATAATCCTTATTGTGCCACCAGTTGTCAGGAACTTTGTATTCTACTTGCTGCCAGTAAGGCTCTTGTTTGTACGAAAGAATTTCCACAAAATCATCCGGATTAAGCTTTAGGTAATCCTTCAGGTAAGTTTGGGGAGTATAGGTTTTTCCGTCAACCACAAATTCTGTTGGCGGAACTCCAATGTAATGGTTCATGATTGATTTGATGGTTTCAAGCGCATATTCCTCATTCCATGCATTCGAGGTTTTCAATGAATTCAGGAATGCGGTCATTTCCTCCACCATTTTGGCGTGGCTGTGAAATTTACGTCCATCGATCAATCCTGTGTAGGCTTCATCCGGAACAGCTCCATAAGTTTTCATGATACGCGACAAAGCATTACCTTCTGAACCTTCAGAAAAAACAGAGTTTCCACGTTTTTGAATGAAACGCCGGGCCTTTTCAATATACTCGCAATAGGCTGAATAGATTTCAGAAATCTCGACTTTTTTGCCAGTCTGACGAAGCACTTCCGATTCGTAAAACGAAGTGGTTGAAAAACTCCAGCAGGTACCTGCATTTCCCTGCGACTGGGTTGGATTACTCCATGCAGTTGTGTAAAGCGATGGATTGTTCGGCAAATCCATTCCTGACTGATCCATTACGAACCGCACAAAAGGCTCTTTTTCCGAAAGTTTTTCCTCAACCGCGGTCACATCCTTCAGTATTGATTCGTAGTAAAAACCTTTGCCTTTTACGTCGGTTATTACCTTGCCTTTACTCACATTTTGAGCCTGACTACCAATAGCCATTGAAACGGCCAAGCCTGCTATCCAAATTATTCTTTTCATGTTACTAATTTTATTTTAGGGATCGAAATATAGATTAAACAATTGTTTCACATCCTGAAGAAAATCAGGTTTGTCAGGCAGATTGATCTATAAATCTCCCTTCGACTGCTTCGCGCTCAGGGAGCGTCGCTTTGAACACCGACTCCATAACTTGCCTTCTTGGGTCCCTGAGCCTGTCGAAGGGTTAGCTTATGGAGCTCCAGTTAAACTCTGTATTTTTCATTTTCAGGAGGTGATAAACCAGTATCTGGTTTTCTTGTTTCTGAAGTTTGGGATCTTCGTCAAGTAAATCGGAAGCATTGTTGCGGGCGTGTTGTAAAATTTCGCCATCACGACCCAAGTTGGCAATCTTCAGGGTAAAACCGATGCCGCTTTGCTGGGTTCCTTCCAAATCGCCGGGACCACGAAGCTGCATATCGACTTCGGCAATTTCGAAACCATCGTTGGTGCGCACCATTGTTTCGAGTCGTTTGCGGCTTTCATTGCTAATTTTGTACGACGACATCAATAAACAGTACGATTGTTCGGCACCACGCCCTACCCTGCCGCGCAACTGGTGCAATTGCGAAAGACCAAATCGCTCCGAACTTTCGATAATCATGACCGAAGCATTAGGCACGTCAACCCCCACTTCAATCACTGTAGTGGCCACCATAATCTGCGTTTTGCCTTCTTTAAAAAGTTGCATTTCAGCATCTTTCTCCGCAGGTTTCATTTTGCCATGAACCATGCTGATTGAATATCGCGGAAATACCTGTCTCAGCAAATCGTATCCATTCTCCACATTTTTCAAATCGAGTTTTTCCGATTCTTTGATGAGCGGATAAACGATGTAAATCTGCCGCCCAATGGTTACTTGTTCACGGATAAAATCATAGACCTGCTTCCGACGGTTTTCGTAATAGTGCAAGGTTTGAATAGGTTTTCTTCCGGGTGGAAGTTCGTCGATCACCGAAACATCCAAATCGCCATAAACTGTCATAGCCAACGTTCGCGGAATCGGAGTAGCCGTCATCACCAACACATGCGGCGGAGTAAATTCGTTCTTTTTCCAGAGTTTGGCGCGTTGGGCAACTCCAAAACGATGTTGTTCGTCAACAATAACCAATCCGAGTTTTAGGAAATTTACTTTATCTTCAATCAACGCATGAGTTCCAATTAGCAATTGTAATGAGCCATCTTCCAATTGTTCATGAATGACTACTCGGTTGGCTTTTTTTGTAGAACCGGTTAATAGGGCGATATTAATCCCGAGTCCATCGGTCATTTTTTTGATCGAATTATAGTGCTGATTCGCCAAAATCTCAGTCGGAGCCATCAAACTCACCTGAAAGCCATTATCAAAGGCAATCAAAGCCGTCATCAGCGCAACTAATGTTTTTCCGCTGCCCACATCACCCTGAAGCAAACGATTCATCTGCTTGCCCGAACCCATGTCTTTGCGGATTTCCTTGACCACTTTCTTTTGAGCATTGGTGAGCTCAAACGGAAGGTGATTGCTGAAAAAGGTATTGAGGTTATAGCCGACTTTCGAGAATACAAATCCTTTGAAAGAGCCTTCCCTGTTGTGTTTCAAGCTTAAAATACGTAATTGGATATAGAACAATTCTTCAAATTTCAGGCGAAAAAGTGCATTTTTCAGGAGATTTGGGTTTTCAGGAAAATGAACCTGACGCAACGCCATAGGCAAAGACATTAATTTCAATTTGGAAATCAACGAAGGAGGGAGCGTTTCAAATATTCTGCCCTCTATTTGCGCCGAAAGGTTGAACTGAAATTTATTCAGAGCTTTGCTCGTCATAAATTTCTGCTTCATCTTTTCTGAAGTATTGTAATACGCCTGAAAAACTCCAGCCGATATCTGCTTGTTTTCAGCTGGTTCCAATTCAGGATGAACAATATTTACCTTCCCGCTAAAAATGGTCGGCTTCCCGAAAACGATGTACTCTACTCCGGCCTTGACATTTTCCTTTACCCATTTCACGCCCTGAAACCACAGCAGCTCCATCACACCCGATTCATCACGAAAATGGGCAATCAGTCGCTGACGAACACCTTCGCCTGTTGTTTCGAATCGGACAATGTTCCCTTTTAGCTGAATATACGGCATGTTGCCGGTGATTTCCGAAATGCGGTAAAACTTTGTCCGATCGATGTATTTGTATGGGAAATAATACAGAAGATCGTTGAAGGTAAAAATCTTCAATTCCTTTTTGAGCATTTCGGCACGCTGAGGACCGACGCCAGGTAGAAATTTAATATCCTGATCCAGAAATTCTGACATAGGGCAAAGATAAAAATTATCTTCTTTTCGTTGACTGATGATTTTTTATGTTGGCCAAATGATCGAGTATCATGCAACAATTCGTGTATTTTGTGGTTTTATTTTTTATTTCGTGTATTTTGTCTGAAATTAGGTTTGATATTTGTAATAAACAAAAGCTAAATCAAACTAATCAAGTCAAACCAATCAATTCAAAAGATGGAAAGTGTTATCAAGCTTGAAAAAATTGTAAAGAACTACAAGGTAGGTACTCAGATTGTGAGGGCATTACGCTCCGTATCGCTTAACATCAACAGAGGAGAGTACGTTGCCATTATGGGTGCTTCAGGCTCCGGAAAATCGACCATGATGAACGTAATTGGGTGTCTTGATACCCCCACCAGCGGATTCTACGAACTGAACAAGCAAGATGTAAGCCATTTGTCGGACGACGAACTGGCCGAAATCCGGAACAAAGAAATTGGGTTTGTTTTCCAGACTTTTAATTTATTACCCCGAAATACAGCTCTCGAAAATGTAATGTTGCCCTTGGTTTACGCCGGAGTCAAAAAACAACAGCGCATCGAAAAAGCTGAAAAGATATTAACCGAAGTTGGTCTGGCCGATCGTATTGAGCACAAACCGAATGAGCTTTCGGGTGGTCAACGCCAGCGTGTGGCTGTTGCCCGTGCATTGGTAAATAATCCAAGTATTTTGCTGGCCGATGAACCAACCGGGAACCTCGATTCGAAAATTTCAGAAGAAATCATGCAGCTTTTTGCCGAGATTCACCGCAAAGGAAATACCTTGGTTGTGGTAACGCACGAAGAAAGCATTGCCATGCATGCTCACCGCATCATCAGGCTGAAAGACGGTGAAATAGAAGCCGATTACGTAAACCCAAATCCGGTTTATTAAAATAATCATTGTAGAGACGCGATGCATCGCGTCTCTACCCTACCAACATTAAAATCAAAATGAAAATCTACACACGCACCGGCGACGATGGAACAACTGGGTTGATTGGAGGTTCGCGGGTCAAAAAACACAACATC